>CAYTRI010000018.1:0-24770 GCA_964440105.1 uncultured Flavobacteriaceae bacterium | reverse complement strand
CTTGCTGCAACAATTGCTGTGGCTTGTTGTCTTTTTAGCATAGCATTGGCGATTTCTTGAGCATAAGCTAGGTAACCAATTCTCGCCTCAAGAACTTCAATACCAGCCATAGAAAGTCTTTCTTGCACTTCTTTTTCTAGAGCTTCACTAACTTCATTTAAACTAGAACGAAGTGTAATATCTTCTTCAATGCCTTCATCAGCAAAATTATCATATGGATACATACTAGCTAACTTGCGAACAGCAGCATCAGTCTGTACACGAACAAAGTTCTTGTAATCATCAACATCGAATGCTGCTTTATAGGTGTTAGTTACCCTCCATACCAAAATGGTACTTATCATTACTGGATTTCCTAATTTATCATTCACCTTAAGACGTTCACTATCAAAGTTGCTTGCTCTTAAAGAAATTTTCTTTTTAGAGTATAGTGGATTCACCCAATAAAGACCATTATTTTTTATGGTACCAACATATTTGCCAAAAAGTAATAATACTCTAGAACTATTTGGGTTTACTAGCACAAGACCAAATGCAAGAATGAACCCTATAAATACTAAAACACCAAACCAAGGAGAACCAGTACTAATAATAGCTGCTATACCTCCAAAAAATAAAAGCATAAATATGAATAACATAAAGTAACCATTGACGGGTGTTATTATTTTTTCGTTTGTCATAATAAATAATTTAAAGTGATATTAAAATGATATCATAAATATATAATATTAAATTTAATTTACCAAATGATAATTTTTCATTAACATAAACCTTTGTAATAAGCCTTATTTTTGAAGAAAATTTATTTTATGCGAAATCTTGTTGTTCTATTATTTTTAATTCCAACACTATCTTTTGGAAATATTTGGGGACGAACTGGGCATCGTGTTACTGGCCATATTGCAGAAAAACACCTAACTAAAAAAGCAAGAAAAGCTATTAAAGATTTGTTAGATGGAAATAGTTTAGCATTTGCTTCTACGTATGCAGATGAGATTAAATCTGACCGAAGTTTTTCTAATTATACACCATGGCATTATGTTAATTATCCACTTGCAAAAACATATCAGGAATCAGAAAAAAGTGAATTTGGAGATTTAGTTACTGCAATTGATAGCTGTATTAAGATTTTAAAAGACAATCAAAGTAGTCGGAAAGACAAAGTATTCTATTTGAAGTTTTTAATTCATATTATTGGTGACCTTCATCAACCAATGCATGCCGGTAGAGCTGCCGATAGAGGAGGTAATGATATACAAGTACAATGGTTTGGACAAGGTTCTAATTTACATAAAGTATGGGATACCAATATGATAGCATCTTACGGTATGAGTTACTATGAGTTAGGTGATGAACTAAACAGGTCTACTACAAAAAAAGAAAGAAAGGATATTCAAGCAGGTACTGTTGTTGACTGGTTAGAAGAATCACATGATTATGCTAATGAACTTTATAGTTCTGTAAATGTCGGTGAAAAGTTAGGATATTCGTATTCCTATAAGTACAATCCAGTTTTATTTGAGCGTTTAAAAAAAGGAGGATTCCGTTTGGCTATGGTTCTAAACGAGGTGTTTTCTTAGCGTTTAGAAATTTTATTCCCAGAAATATTACGTTGACGAGAACATTTAAATCGGTCTACATCACCAGTTCTTAATTTTGCATGTTTAGTGCTTCTGCCTTGAACACGTTTACGCCACATTCTAAAACTACTGGGTTTCATTTCTCGACGCATAATTTCAATAGTTTCTTGCTCAGAGATTCCAAATTGAAAAGTAATCGCGTCAAAAGGTGTGCGGTCTTCCCAAGCCATTTCAATAATGCGGTCCAATTCTATTTCAGTAAACTCTTTTTTCATAGCAGCTCAAAATTACTAATTAATGCACCACTCTAAAAGTAAGATTGATACGTTCTTTAATTTGTTTAGCAGTTTTTGGTATTTGATGCTGCCAAAAATGTTGGGTTTCCCCTTTCATTAAAAGTAGGCTACCGTGTTGAAGCAATACTTTTTGTTTTAAAGTTTTATCATTTTTATGCCTTAAATGGAAAAAACGTTCTTCTCCCAAACTTATAGAGGCAATTACTGGGTTTGTGCCAAGCTCAATTTCATCATCTGCATGCCAGCCATTACTATCTTTCCCATCTCTATATAAATTAAGTAGACAGGTTGTGAAATCGACTTTTGCAATTGACTCAATTGCTTTTTTTACTTCTAGTAACTCTAATGTAAAGGGATACGGGTTCATCGTAATATTGGAATAGGAATAAGATTTACCATTATTACCAAATAGTGCTGTTAATCTTGGTTGAGCATATATTTTTCCATAGACTTTAATATCATCTTGCTGCCATGGAATGTTTTCTTTTAGGTTCTTTAAATAAGAATCTGCTTTTAGATTTTCAATAAAGTTTGGAAAATAACTAATATCTGAATTAGGTAAATTAAATCGAATATCTTCATTGAAAAGCTCCGCCATTATTGTAATACTGCTTTTAATTGATTCCTGTACTCTGATGGATTCTGCCCTGTAAAAGCTTTAAATGATTTGTTGAAATGAGAGAAATTATTGAAACCACTTTCAAAACAAACCTCAGTAATACTAATTGGTTTTTCGGCCAATAGTTTTGAGGCATGTACTAAGCGATATTCGTTTACAAATTGAACAAAAGTCTTATTAGTAATTTTTTTAAAGTACCTACAAAAGGATGGTACTGTCATGCTTACCAAATCTGCTATCTCATCTAACGTAATCTCTTCTTTAAAGTTAGTTTTTACATGATTAAAAACAACATTAATACGGTCATTATCTTTTACCTCAGTCTCCATTGAAAAACCTTCAGCATTTAAGACATTAAATTCTTCAGAAGACCCAAGCTCATTTAATATGTTTAAAATAGATAAAAGACGTTGAAAATCTGTTTGGTACTCTAAAATCTCCATTTTTTCACCAATCCGTCTTTTTGTCTTGCCATGAAATGCAATTCCACTTTTAGAAATATCTAAAAGTTTTTGAATTTTTTTCATCTCTGGGATATCAAAAAAATCATTCCCCAAAAAATCCATTTTCATTTGAATAACGGTCTCACTTTTATTACCAGTCAGTTTATCAGTAAAACCACAATGCGGAAGGTTAGAGCCAATTAAGATTAAATCACCTTCCCTAAAATAAGAAACATGACTTCCTATTTGTCGTTTTCCAGAGCCTCCATTTACATAAACAAGCTCTAATTCTGGATGAAAATGCCAACCAGAATTAGCATTCATCTTATTCTCATTAAACCTTTGATAGGTAAAAGAGTTACCAAAATCTGGCGCAATTGCTTCAAAAATAGGTTTTTGATTCATCACATTTGTTTTTCAATTCAATAGTAAAATTAGTCTTGTCTTTAGAATTGAATCTATGCAAAATTAACTAAAATGTGTTTAAAATTACCCCTTAAGAGTTTTTTAAGAGCCTATAAGGTTAAAATTGAACATAAATTAGAAAATTCTGTAGTAGTCTTATGGTGTCTTGTGGAAGTATGTTTGCAGTGTAAATTAATTACAAATCTTAAAAACAATATGTTATGAAGACAATTTTAAAAAACACAGTAGTAGCAGCCATATTATTAAGTTCAACTTTAAGTATGGCAAATGGGTCAGAGAAAGCTTTAGACAAAAAAATAAGTGCTAAAAGCGAAGTAGAAAAGAATATCATCACACTTAAGGCAGACCCTACTTTTAAAAGAAAAGGAAAAAAAGTTTTGATAAACTTATTGAACTTGAGTGAAGGTAAAGTTATTCTTAAGGTAATTGATAGTGAAGGAAGAGAGGTATATAAAGAAGAAATTGATGGGAACTTAGTAGTTGAGAAAGCATTCAATTTTAATAAAGCCTATTCTGATGAGTATACTGTTGTGGTAATTGATGAGAGTGGTACTTACAAAGAGAAAATAGAAGTAAAATAGTTTAGTTTATTTATTATTCAGTTAAAAGGCTCCAAAGAAATTTGGAGCTTTTTTGTTTTAAAACCTTTGCAAGCGTTCTCTTTTATATAGTGGTAACGCAGTATTTTCGATTGCCAATTTAACCAATTCTTCATCTTTTTTTCTCATATATAGCAATTGATAAAACTGTTTAACTGTAAGCGGGTTTTCTGATTCTTCTATAAGTTCTACAGAATCATCAGTTGTCACATAACCTTCTTCTAAAATTTTCACATAAGTTCCTGGCTTTTCATGCGTAATAAATTGCTTTAATACTTCCTGATTTTTAAAACGAATACCAAGTTTAAAGCAGGGCTCGCGAGGTTGAGTAACTTGTACTAAAGCATTTCCAATTTTATAAATATTTCCTATTCTAATTTGAGACTCATCTAATCCAGTAATAGTTAAGTTTTCACCAAACATACCCCAATCCCAATCTAAATCTGGATATTTTTCTTTCCAGAAACCATAATTATCAGAAGAAAATAAGTAACAGGCTTTGTAAATGCCCCCATGATGTTTTCTATCGCTGATGGTATCATTAACAACGTCTTCTTTTTGTAGAAAAATAGGGTCACTAGTTGGATATTTAAAAATACCAGTTTCAATAATTTTTCCATTCCATTCTACTTCAGTCGGTTTTCCAATGTTGGTTGAGATTACTTTCATGTTATGAAAATAAAGAAACCATCACTTTGGTGATGGTTTCTCATGTTAATGTTTAGTTGATTAGTCTTCTTTTTCTAAACGCTTTGTCATTGTAAAACCGGCAAATAATGCAATACCAGCCATAAAAAATATTGTTGCTGGATAGGCTACGTCGTCGTCAAACCCTGCAGCTTCTAACATAGAGCCAAGAAATATACCAAGACCTATTCCTATTAATAGTAATGCAAGATTTAATAGTAGCACTTTCCATATTGGAGCGGTTTTGCCACCACCTTTTACAAATATGCTAGCATCAGCTCCTTTTTCGATTAGCGCTAAGCGTTCTTTGTTCCTTGTGGAAAAATAGAGGTAAGCAATCCCGAATATTGCTCCAAAGAAAATTGGTATAATAATTAATTCTGATCCCATAATTGTTCGTTTTTAATTGATTAATAAACTCATTTGTCCTTAGGACGATACTTTTTTAGAAAAGGTTACACCATTTTAAGTTTTTTAATTTTATGTAACCTGTTGCATTCTTTTTTCGTCTTATATAACAAATGGAACAAAACCGTAACCAGCCAAATGTTCAATTAATACTAAGTGGTGATTCACAAGAGTTTTCTAAACTCGTGGATGATTATAAGAACTTGGTGTTTACGGTTGCATTACGAATGTTGAAAAATACTGAAGAAGCCGAGGAGGTTGCTCAGGATACTTTTATTAAAGTCTTTAAATCTATTAAGAACTTTAAAGGAGATGCTAAGTTTTCGACATGGATTTATAGAATAGCTTATAATAATTGTCTAGATAGGTTGAAAAAGATTAAAAAAGCTCAAAAAATGAATTCATTTGACGAGATTTCTAGCCTAGAAGTATCAGATTTAAATACCGTTTTAGACGATATTGAAAGAGAAGAAAGGTCTAAGTTACTCAAAAAATGTATGGAACTTTTATCTCCTACTGATTGTGCATTGCTATCATTTTTTTATTTTGAAGAAAAAAATTTAAATGAACTGTCTAAAATTTTAAATTTAACCGAAAATACTGTTAAGGTAAGATTATTTAGAGCACGTGGGAGATTGGCAAGCGTAGTAAAAGAAAGATTAAACCCAGAGTTAATAAGAAATTATGGATAATCAAAAAGAATTAGAAAGGCTAATTGATAAGTTAATGGCCTCAGATGGGTTAGAAACTCCATCGTCTGATTTCACAAAAAAAGTAGTAGACAAAGCAATTAAGGCTAAAAATTATCAGGTAGAATATAAGCCTTTGTTGCCAAAATGGATTTTATATCTAGCAGCAGTTATGGTTATCTCCTTTGTGGTGTATGGAATTAATTTGTATGCTACCTCTGGTACTTCAGCAACTTATTTTAAAGATTTAGATAAGGTAGGTACATGGTCTTCTAACTTTTTTGAACAACTTAATTTTTCTAAAACAGTAACCTATGCTATTGTTATTTCTGGTTTGATGACTTGTTTTCATACCCTAGTACTCAAAAAGCATTTTGAAAATAGGATGGCTTAAAATTGTAAATACCAATACGCCCAATACATTAAGCCAAATTGTAATGGTATTCTAAGAATTAGAATCCATTTTGGTATTCCTGCAGCGGCTTTTTTGCCAGATAACATATAAAAATGTACTAAAAGAAAAATAGCGAGCATTAAAATGATGCCATATATAGCCCAATTTTTGGTTTCTGAAAAGCAAAGCCCGACGCCTAAAACTACTTCTGCTAGACCACTCCAAAACACCAGAGCTTTATGGTTTGGTAAGTAACGCGGCATAATGCGCATGTAAGCTTTGGGTTTTATAAAATGCATTACTCCACCAAACAAATACATTCCTGCCATTAAATAGAGATGCCAAGGATAAATCATAATCTATTCTTTATAATACCAGAAAGGAACAGTTTCTTGAATTAAAGTCTGTACGGTGTCTTTTGTTCTGCGTAATCTATTTAATTGTAAGATGTGTTTTCCTTCTGCTAAATCTCTAATGTTTAGGTTAGTTACAAACCCAAGTTGGTCTTTACCACTAGTTGTTACGATAAAACCTTCATCTAACTTTAAAGTATCAATTTTGAAAGAATAAGTTTCATTAAAAATGTCTAAATATCTATTTCTAATACTATCTCTTTGGCTTAAATTATCCCAGTCATCTTCCCAGCTTGCACCAATCTTTTTTCCAAAGGAAAGACCTCTGCTATCGTTTTTTGGTTTTATAGTAGAATCATATGCAAATATTCTATCCTCTATATTTTCATTGAAAGTAATAAAAACATGTAGATAAGGTGTTCTGATTACTTTAGAAGGAATTACTATTTCACCCGGGTAATCTGTGTCTTCGATAAGCATATCTTTATAATTCTCCTTATTAGCAAATTTGGACGAAGATCTGCGCTCTTCAATATAGTTTGAATTTTTATAAGTAACTGAAGCTAAAATTAAAATAACAGTATATATAGGTGTTAATAGTAGGATTAATCTTTTGCCAAATTTATGGTCCAAAAAATTATAGACTAATGGACGGTATAGAAAAGAAAGGGTTATAAAACTAAACACCCAGTAAATAGGGAAATATACTTTTGCAATCCATTTATTTCGTTTTAATAAACCTTGCGTTATAAAATCAAAAAAAGTTAATAGCATACCAATGGCTATAAAAAACATAAGAGTAATTCCAACTCCTTGTGAAATCCATTTTGGTAAGTCATCATTATCAATAATAAAATTTGCAATTAGTACAAAGCAAATAATGACCATTGCAAGGGCAAGAACATAAAAAATTAATAAGAAAGAAATTGCAAAAAGAACACTGCAATAGTTTTCTAAACTCCCTATATAACGATCAAAAGAAACAATTTTTTTACTTAGGTAGTTCTTAAATTTTTCGGTATACTTTAGTTTGTCAAACTCAATATCTCCCGAAACATATCTTAGCCCTAATGCACCAATCCAAAGTCCTCTAAGAACTACATGTAAGAGCAAGTTAAAAAGTAGAATTGAGCATGCTATTAGCGCAATAAAATGAATGGCAAAGCTGTAAACCTGTTGTTGATTTTCAGCATTAATCATTTCAATTTCTAGCGGCTCATATGCAGTAAAAAGCCCAAAAATGGCAAAACCAGAAATAAGTAATTCTAATTCCCAACTTTGTTGTTGTAAGGAATCTAAAAGCTTTTTAAATGCAGGACTTTTGTAATCGTTGTTCATTGGTTTGGTTGCCTAAGACAAACAAGATACAAAGTTTAGTCTTTAAAATACCAAAAGGGTATAGTTACTAAAGTATCAATTTTAATACTTTTTTTAAAGAGTTGATTGTCTGATCGTGGGCCAATAATTTGCAATAAATGCTTTCCGTTCTTAATAGAGGAAATATCTAAAAATGTTTCAAACTGAAAACGATTATCCTTATTGGTAGTGTAGATAAATTCTTTTTCCATTAAAATAGAATCAATGTATATGGTATACATTTGATTTACAACAGCTAAATACTTTTTTTGTTCTTCTGAATACTCATTTTGATTTACTGCAAAATTGAGACCTGGCATTGATATTTTTTTAGCATTAAACCCATAACCTCTCTCATCATTTTCAGGTGTTAAGGTGCTATCTTGATTAAAAACTGCATTTTCTTTAAATGAAGTAAATGGTATTTTAAGTGGTAAATAAGATGTAGTTATGACTTTAGATGGTATGGTGGCAAAATCTACTAGGTCTTCGCTTTTATTTAAAACATCGTCATAATTTCTGGTATTGGCATGAACAGCACTTGAGTCACTATTTTCATTTAGATAATTTGAATTTTGTTTGGTAAAAGAACCTAGAATTAAGCTTCCTAATAAATATACGGGCAGAATAAAGGTGGCTAGCCATTTTGCTCTTTTCTGATCTAAAAAATTATAAACCAATGGGCGGTATAAAAAAGACAATGTTATAATGCTAAAGAAACGATAAATGGGAAAATAAATTTTTGAAATTACCCCTTCCTTTTTAAGCCCTCCCATGCTAATAAAGTCTATAAATACAACCAAGGCAAAAGAAAAGTAAATGAATGCCCAATAAACGTTAAATTGTAATTGTTGGTCCATGTTAAATATTCCGGTTGCTTCAACTAGATTCGTAATCAAAACAAAGAACCCTAGTACTAACATGTAAGCCATAAAATAAAAGGCCATTAAAAAAGCGATTGCAAATAATGTGCTGCAAATATTTTCTAATCGAGAAATATACCTATCAAAAGATCCTACTTTTTTTGTGAGATGGTCGGTGAATTTTTTAGAATATTCTAATTCATCATAATCAATTTCATTTGAAACATAACGTAGGCCAAGCGCACCAATCCATAAGCCTCTTAAAATTACATGTATTAATAAAACCAGAAGCAAAATAGTAAGTGTAGGATATACTGCACTTATGAAAAAACTATAGATACCTTGATTGTTTCCAATTGACTTGGTGAGCTCTTCTTGAAGCGGGTCCATTACTTGGAACAGTCCGAAAATAGCGAAACCAGAAATAAGGAGTTCTAATTGCCAACTTTCCTGTTGAAGCTTATCCAACAGCTTTTTAAAGGAAGAACTATTATGGTCGGTAGTCATAGTTAGATTGTTTAGTGTATTAAGGTAAAACTTTTGCATAAAAAAACCGCCTAAACTTGCAGCTAGACGGTTTTTAATTGTTTTTATTGGACTTCTATTTTATCATATCGTAACTACGATTTATAAAATTGGTTAATTCTTCGCCTTTTAGAAGCCCTTTTGATAATCGTGCTAAATCGAGTGATTGGTTTATTAACCGCTCACGTTTTTTAGCAGTTTTGGTATTTAGTATTTCACTTACCAACTCATTATTGGTGTTTACAATTAAGTTGAACATATCTGGCATATTACCCATGCCAAACATTCCGCCTCCGCCTCCAGTTTGTTGCATATCTTTCATTCTACGCATAAACTCAGGTTCTGTAATAATAAATGGTTGTGCAGAACTATCCATGGCTTCCAGTTGTACAGTAAAACCTTTAGCTGGGTCAATAACCTTTTCTAATTCAGCTTTCAACTTATCTTTTTCTTCATCAGAAAGTTTAGATATAGCAGTGTCCTCCTTTTTTATGAGATTATCCAGATGGTCAGCATCTACACGTGCAAAAGAAATTTTCTCTTTAGAAGTTTCTAATTTTTGCATTAAATGTGGAACAATAGGAGAGTCTAGTAATAAGACCTCGTAACCTTTTGCTTTTGCAGCTTCAATATAACTGTGTTGTGTTTCTTTATCTGAGGCGTAAAGAATAACCATTTTGTCATCTTTATCAGTCTGAGAATCTTTAATTTTTTCTGATAGCTCTTCAAAGGTGAAATACTTTCCATCAACAGTCGGGTATAAGGCAAACTTATCTGCTTTTTCAAAGAACTTGTCTTCAGAGAGCATTCCGTATTCAATAACAACTTTTATATCGTTCCACTTTTGTTCAAAATCCTCACGGTTATTCTTGAAAATAGAACTCATTTTATCAGCAACTTTTTTAGTGATGTAAGAAGAAATCTTCTTTACCGCACCATCTGCCTGTAAATAAGAACGAGATACATTTAAAGGAATGTCTGGGGAATCTATTACCCCACGTAACATTGTTAAGAATTCTGGCACAATACCTTCTACGTTATCCGTAACAAAAACTTGATTTTGATACAATTGTATTTTATCCTTCTGAACGTTGAGGTCGTTGGTCAACTTTGGAAAATATAAAATACCAGTAAGGTTAAAAGGATAATCTACATTCAAATGAATATTAAATAAAGGCTCTTCAAACTGCATAGGATACAATTCTCTGTAAAAACCTTTATAATCTTCTTCCTTTAAATCTGCTGGCTTTTTAGTCCAAGCAGGATTTGGATTGTTAATAATGTCATCAACAGTAATTTGCCTATGTGGCTCTGTTGTTTCTTTTCCTTCTTTATCTTTTGTGGTCTTAGGTTCGTGTTCAGGGTCGTTAATTTCCTTTGTCCCGAATTTAATCGAAATAGGCATAAACTTATTGTACTTGGTTAAAAGTTCACGAATTCTAGATTCTTCTAAAAATTCAGTTGAGTCTTCTGCAACATGAAGCACTATTTCAGTTCCTCTATCCTTCTTTTTTCCTTTTTTAAGCTCAAATTCTGGAGAACCATCGCAAGACCAATGAACAGCAGGTTCATCTTTAAAACTTTTGGTAATTATTTCTACTTTGTCTGCAACCATAAAAGCAGAATAAAAACCAAGCCCAAAATGTCCTATAATACCTGCATCTTTACCAGCGTCTTTGTACTTATCTAAAAACTCCTCTGCTCCAGAGAAAGCAACTTCATTAATATATTTTTTGACCTCATCTTCGGTCATACCAATACCTTGGTCTATTATGTGTATTTTTTTATTGTCTTTATCTACTTTAATTTCTATGAGTGGATTGCCATATTCCACTTTAGCTTCCCCTATTGCAGTTAAATGCTTTAATTTTAATGTAGCATCTGTTGCATTGGAAATTAATTCACGTAAAAATATCTCGTGATCACTGTAAAGAAATTTTTTAATTAGTGGGAAAATGTTTTCTACTGAAACATTTATTTTACCTGTTGCCATAATTTATTTTTTTATTTCCGCAGAAGCAGAATTTTTTAATTTAATTATTTCCAATAATCTTTTCAAAAAAAGTACCATAGCAACAAAAGATGACAAACTGACATTGCAATTAATCATTAAGAACAATTATTTAAAAGTTTAACATAATTTTTGTTTAATTAATTTTTAAAAATATTAGACATTAATTATCTTTGTTTTGTTGTGATGAAAGATTTTGCTATGAAAAAGATTAGTTACAACAAAATTGTTTATTTATTGGTTAGGTTGTTGAAAACGTGTTCTTGCTAAGGGACACGTTTTCTCTTTTAGACAAACACTTTTTGTAAGATTGTTAACAGAGATAGTGTTTATATTATTGTAAATTTGTTTTAACAAAATAATTGATATGGCTACGAAGGCAAATGCTGCAAAAATAACAGGGGAAAAGATAATAAGATTATACATGAATTATGTGCTGGAACATGAAGCACATCCAAAATCTGTTTATAAATTTTGTAAGAATAGCAAGATTAAAGAAGAAGACTTTTATGCTTTCTTTGGCTCCTTTGAAGCTTTACAGAAGGCAATATGGAATACATTCCATGCTAATACCATTAGTTTGCTAAATAAAAATAAGGAGTATGGTAGCTTTAGCAATAAGGATAAGATGTTAACCTACTTCTACACCATGTTCGAGCTGTTAACTTTAAATAGGAGCTATGTTTTATTCAGCTTAGATGGCAATAGACAGTTCTTAGATAAAATAGGTGAGTTAAAGGAGCTTAGAACACATGTGAAGGATTTTGCTAGTGAGCTTGTTGAAGAAGCTAATACTGATAAAACTTTAAAAATTACAAAGCAAAGCCCAAGAATTTTCTCTGAGGGTGCTTGGGTGCAATTTTTATTTCTTTTAAAATTTTGGATAGATGACTCTTCTGCTGGTTTTGAAAAAACAGACTTAGCTATTGAAAAATCTGTCACTACAATATTTGATGTTTTTGATAATACTCCGTTAGAGAGCATTATCGATTTTGGTAAATTTTTATACAAAGAAAACTTCGCATAAACTACATATGAAAACACTAGATAGAATTCCAACGGGAAAGATTGAACGTGCTGGTAAATTGGTAAAAACTGGTGTTAAAATAGGAGGTAACTATGCAAAATACTACAGCAAAAAACTTGTAAACCCAAGTTTAACTAAAGATGAATTAAACGAAGACAATGCAGGAGATATTTATGATGGTTTAAAAAGTTTGAAGGGTAGTGCTTTAAAAGTTGCTCAAATGTTGAGTATGGAGAAGAATCTTCTGCCTAGTGCTTACGTTGAAAAATTTTCATTGTCTCAGTTTTCCGTACCGCCACTTTCGGCTCCCCTGGTTCGGAAAACTTTCAAGAAGTATTTAGGAAAATATCCTGAGGACATTTTTGATTCTTTTGAAAGAGACTCAGTGAATGCTGCAAGTATAGGACAAGTACATAAAGCAACAAAAGGCAACAAAAAACTAGCTGTTAAGATACAATACCCAGGCGTTGCAGAGAGTATTAGCAGCGATTTAGCAATTGTAAAACCAATTGCAATTAGAATGTTTAATCTACAAGGAAAAGACTCCGATAAATACTTTAAAGAGGTAGAAAATAAGTTAGTGGAAGAAACTAATTATATTTTAGAGCTTAAACAGAGTAAAGAAATTACAGAAGCTTGTTCCGTAATTCCTAATATGGAATTTCCAAAATATTACGAAGATTTATCTAGTGAGCGAATCATAACGATGGATTGGATGAAAGGTCAACATCTTAGTGAGTTTGCAAAAACGCCATTTACTCAAGAAACTGGGAATAAATTGGGACAGGCGCTTTGGGATTTTTATATGTTTCAAATACACGGATTACGTAAAGTACATGCAGACCCGCATCCAGGAAATTTTTTAGTAAGCAAACAAGACACTCTAATTGCAATAGACTTTGGTTGTATTAAAGAAATTCCAGACGAATTTTATATTCCTTATTTCGAATTGGCGAAAAAGGAGAATATCAATAATGATAAGGTTTTCATGGAAAAGCTATATGAGCTTGAAATTCTAACTCCTACCGATTCACAAAAAGAATTAGACTTCTTTACCGAGTTGTTTAAAGAAATGCTGAGTTTATTTACCTCTCCTTTTCATGAAGAAGAATTCGATTTTGGGTCTGATATTTTTTGGTCAAGAATTGCTGATTTAAGTGAACGATACTCAAAAGACGAGCAGATACGTAAAATGAATGGTAATCGTGGTTCAAAACACTTTTTGTATATGAACCGAACATTCTTTGGACTTTACAATCTTTTACATGATTTAAAGGCTAAAGTTTCTGTAAATAATTTCAGACAATACTTGGATTAAAACTCCCGTCTTGCTTTAAATAAAGATTATTGTTTCAGTACCAATAATATATTTTTTACTTTTCCATGAAATAAAAACTCATAATGGGTTTTAAATCTATTTCTTATGTACAATTCTAAAATTATTGGCCTAGGGCATTATGTTCCTGAAAATGTAGTTACGAACGATGACCTTTCCAAGGTTATGGATACTAATGACGAATGGATTCAAGAACGTACAGGTATCAAAGAAAGAAGACATGTAGTTAAGGGTGAAGATACAACCACAACAATGGGTGTTAAAGCAGCTAAAATTGCTATCGAACGAGCTGGGATTGATAAAGATGATATAGATTTTATAGTTTTTGCAACGTTAAGTCCGGACTATTACTTTCCTGGGCCAGGAGTTTTAGTTCAGCGAGATTTGGGTATTAAAACTGTAGGAGCTTTAGATGTAAGAAACCAATGTTCAGGTTTTGTGTATGGTATTTCTGTTGCAGACCAATATATAAAAAGCGGAATGTATAAGAATGTACTTGTTATTGGTTCTGAAGTACATTCTACAGGATTAGATATGACTACGCGTGGCAGGGGTGTCTCTGTTATTTTTGGAGATGGAGCAGGAGCAGCAGTTGTTAGTAGGGAAGAAGATACAAATAAGGGTATTTTATCGACCCATCTACATTCCGAAGGGCAACATGCGGAAGAATTATCTTTAATAGCGCCAGGAATGGGCAAACGTTGGGTTACGGATATTATCGAAGAGAATAACCCAAACGATGAATCTTATTATCCATACATGAATGGACAGTTTGTATTTAAAAATGCTGTAGTTCGTTTTAGTGAAGTCATTATGGAAGGCTTGCAAACAAATGGATTAACTCCTACAGATATCGATATGTTGGTTCCTCATCAGGCTAACCTTAGAATTTCACAGTTTATACAAAAGAAGTTTGGGCTTTCTAATGATCAAGTTTTTAATAATATTATGAACTACGGTAATACTACAGCAGCTTCTATACCTATTGCTTTGACAGAGGCTTGGGAAAAAGGAAAAATTAAAGATGGAGATTTAGTAGTGCTTGCTGCTTTTGGTAGTGGGTTTACTTGGGGTAGTGTGATTATAAAATGGTAAAAACAAACCCCAGCTCTAGAGCTGGGGTTCTTATTGATTTCTTGATTTAGAACTAACCAACCAATTTCTACCTCAAGGGAAATCAATTTCTTTATTAAAATAGACGATTTTTTGCTTATCATGTTACACGAAAAAATGTCTTTAACTTTTTTTAACGATATAGATTTACTTTAATTCTTAAGAAAAGATAACCCTGACCTCAATTAAGAAGCCAGGGTTTTTCATTGATAAGCTATACTAAACACTAACCATTAACTATAAAAATACAGTCTTACCAATGATTAAATTTTAAGTCTATTACCAATAGACGATATTTTTTCTAAATCGTTACGACTTTTAACCTAGTTTAACAGATAAATAACAAATGAAAACAACATTAGTTTTTGGAGCATCCTTAAAAACAAATCGCTACAGTAATCTAGCTATTCATCGTTTACTAGAAAACGGTATTGAGACTCAGGCATTTGGACTAAAATCAGGTCAAGTAGGTTCGGTACAAATTAAAACCAATTTAAATGAATTTAAAAATATACATACAATCACCTTGTATATGAATCCAACTCGACAATGCGAGTATTACTATCAAATAATTGATTTAAAACCTAGTCGTATCATTTTTAATCCAGGCACAGAAAACCCTGAGTTTTATGAATTGCTTAAAAGAGAAGGAATAGAAGTAGAAGTTGCTTGTACGTTAGTCTTATTATCTACTGGACAGTACTAAAGATTAAAGAAAATGATTAGTCCTCGGGCAGGACTTCAAATTCTTGTCTTTTATTCTGGAACCATGCTTGCATTGCTTCAGGAGATTCCATCAGTGATTTCATGGCGCCCATTGCTTCAAGATGCGCGGCGTCTTTTTTCTGGAACATTTCCATTCCGTGTTTTTTACTCAATTCGGCTATCTCTTCAAAAGTATTGGCTTTAAATTCCGCTTCACATGCGCCGCCCAATTGTTTACAGGTCATTGTTTTCATAACTCTTAATTTCTGGTTAGTTGTTTACTTGTTTTATCTCTAATGAACCATAAACCAATAAAAGTTATTAGACCGTTTAGAGGTAATAGTTCGTAGCCAACGACATATCCGCCTAAAAAAGCAGCATCTATATTTCCTATAATTGCTATTGTAATTACCGAAAGTATGGCAACTACCCATACATATTTGTCTTTTACTTTATGTTTAGTGAAAATACCAAAGGCGAAAAGTCCAAGTAATGGACCATAAGTGTACCCAGCTACAATTAATAGGCTGTCAATTACATTTCTACTTAAAATATATTTGAATGAAATAATTACCAAAATCAATACAAGACTCATTACAATATGTGTTTTCTTTCGTACCTTTTTTTGTTCAGTTTCAGATTTTTTATCCAAGCTTAAAAAATCAACACAAAAAGAGGTGGTTAAGGATGTTAGGGCGCTATCTGCGCTACTATATGCAGCAGCTATAAGACCTAGCATAAATGTGATTGATAGTGTTATACCTAATCCACTGTTTAAGGCTACCTCAGGAAAAAGCAAATCGGTTTTTGGGGTACCATCCATAAGCGGAATTGCAATTCCATTTTGTTTGCTGTAAATGAATAATAAAGCCCCTAAGAGCATAAAAAGAAAAGTAACAGCTACTAATACAAAGCTGAAAGAAATCATATTTTTTTGAGCATCTTTCAAGTTTTTGCAAGTCAAATTTTTCTGCATCATATCTTGGTCTAGCCCAGTCATACATATAGTAATGAACATACCGCCAAGAAAAGATTTTATAAAGTGATTCTTTGCCAAAAGGCTATCAGTAAATAAAAACTTATTATAATTTTTTAATTCGTCAGATTCTAAGAATTCTCCAAAACTCCAATCTAATTCTCTATTTATTAAAATTATGGATAAGATAACTGCAGCTATCATAAATGTGGTTTGTAGCGTATCTGTCCAAACAATAGTTTTAATGCCGCCGCGATTAGTGTATATCCATATTAGAGCAATAGAAATCACCACGGTTATTTCAAAAGGCACTCCTAAATCATCAAAAACAAATTGCTGTAAAACAATAGCTACTAGATAAAGCCTAAATGCAGCTCCCAAAACACGCGAAACAAAAAAGAAAAATGCACCTGTTTTATGACTCATGTAGCCAAACCTATCCAGAAGGTACTCGTAGATGGATGTTAAGTTTAAGCGATAATAAACTGGTAATAAAACAAAAGCTACCACAAAGTATCCAACTAGATAGCCTAAAACTACTTGCATGTAACTAAACTCCGAAGCTTCTACCCAACCAGGAACCGAGATAAAAGTTACTCCAGAGAGTGAAGCTCCTACCATACCAAAAGCAACTAAATACCAAGGGGACTTTTGGCCAGCCTTAAAAAAGTCGGTATTAGAATCGTTCTTTCCTGTAAAGTAGGATATTACTAATAATACTAAAAAGTAGCCTGCTATTAATAGCAATATCTGTATGGCCGACATAAAATCTATTTGCTACGCAAAATACAAAAAGCTATTTAGGTAAACGACCACAGTAAAGCGAAACGCAGTATTTATTCGGAAGTAGATTTCAATTTTAAGCAAAGCCTTTTAGTATTATAAGTTTTGGCGATGCCAATAAATGTAAAATCGTAATTTTGTACTAATGGATTATTCATCTAAACTTCTTGAAAATGCTGTTTATGAAATGTCTCAGTTACCTGGTATTGGTAAACGAACAGCATTGCGACTAGTATTACATTTATTAAAGCAGCCAGAAGAGCGAACAGCGTATTTGGCAGGTGCATTAATGAAGTTGCGAGAAGAGATTAATTTTTGTAGTTCATGTCACAATATTTCGGATACAGAATTATGTGAAATATGCTCCAATCCAAAGCGTGATGAAAGCTTAGTTTGTGTAGTTGAAGACATTAGAGATGTAATGGCTATTGAAAACACTTCTCAATATCAGGGTTTATATCATGTATTAGGGGGTAAGATTTCGCCAATGGAAGGAGTGGGTCCGCAAGACTTAAACATTATATCGTTGGTTAGCAAAGTAAAATCTGGAAAAGTTAAGGAACTCATCTTTGCCTTAAGTTCAACTATGGAAGGCGACACCACCAATTTTTATATGTATAAGCAGTTAGAAGGTTACGATATTACTACTTCTACTATTGCTAGAGGTATTTCTGTAGGAGACGAGTTGGAATATGCAGACGAAGTTACTTTAGGAAGGAGTATTTTAAATCGAGTTCCTTTCGAAAGTTCTATAAAAGCGAACTAATTCCTTATCAAAATGGGGCTGAAGAAATCGTTATTTAATACATAAAAATTAATGATAAGGTCATTATTTTATTATTTTTGCAAAATATAAGCCTTAATCGATACGTTAATTAGGAATATGTCAAAATTTGAATTGAAATTACCGCAAATGGGAGAAAGTGTTGCAGAAGCAACATTGACTACTTGGCTCAAAGAAGTTGGTGATACCATTGAGATGGATGAAGCTATTTTTGAGATTGCAACAGATAAGGTAGATTCTGAAGTACCTAGTGAAGTAGAGGGAACCTTGGTTGAAAGAAGGTTTGAGGTTGATGATATTATCAAAGTGGGTGAGGTTGTAGCTGTTATTGAGGTAGAAGGTGATGCAGTTGAAGCTGCTCCAGTGACAGAAGAGGCTGTAATTGAAGAAGAAGTTGAGGAGCCTATTGCACAAATTCAACAACAGGTATTTGCAGCAAAAGAGACAGTTGCTGTACCCGCACAAGATTTTTCCAGTTCAGAACGTTTTTATTCTCCTTTGGTAAAGAATATTGCAAAAGAAGAGGGCATATCTATAGCTCAGTTAGACACTATTCCAGGAACTGGTAAAGAAGGTAGGGTAACCAAAAACGATATTTTAGCATTTATAGAAAATAGAGGTATTAATGGTGGTGTTGCTACTCAAGAAGCTAGTAAAGAAACGGCTAAGCCTATTGAAGTAAAAGAAACTCCAAAATCTGCTCCAATTGCTACTGCTTCAAAAACAAGTACTGTTCAAGTAGCCGGTGGAGACGAAATTATTCCACTATCACGTATGGGCAAATTAATTGCGCATCATATGGTGGAAAGTGTGTCAACTTCGGCACATGTTCAAAGTTTTATAGAAGTAGATGTAACTAATCTTGTTAATTGGAGAAATAAAGTTAAAGATGGTTTTGAAAAACGCGAAGGAGAGAAATTAACCTTCACACCAATCTTTATGGAGGCTGTAGCTGTAGCTATTAAAAAGTTTCCTTTAATTAATGTCTCTTTAGATGGCGATAATGTAATTAAGAAAAAGAATATTAACCTTGGTATGGCTGCTGCTTTACCTGATGGTAATTTAATTGTACCTGTAATTAAAAATGCCGATCAACTAAATTTAGTTGGTATGGCTAAGACCATAAACGATTTGGCTAATCGGGCTAGAAATAATGCACTAAAACCAGACGAAGTTAAAGACGGTACCTATACAGTTACTAATGTTGGTTCTTTTGGAAGTGTTTTTGGAACACCTATTATTAACCAACCGCAAGTAGCAATATTAGCTTTAGGAGCAATTCGTAAAATGCCATCAGTTATTGAAACTCCCGAGGGTGATTTTATAGGTGTACGTAGTAAAATGTTCTTATCTCATAGCTATGACCATAGAGTTGTAAATGGTGCATTAGGTGGAATGTTTATAAAAACTGTTGCCGATTACTTAGAGTCTTGGGACATAAATAGAGAGATTTAAAAGACGTATCTGTTCAATAAATTTTATAGTATCTATTAGGCGACTTTTTCTGAACGCCTATCTTTGTGGAAAATATTTTCTATAATGCAATTAAAACTTACCAAACCAATCTGCTTTTTCGATTTAGAAACCACAGGAATTAGTGTTTCAAAAGATAGGATAGTAGAGATTTCTATTCTAAAAGTTTTCCCCAATGGAAATAAGGAAAGTAAAACTTGGTTAGTTAATCCAGAAATGGAAATTCCACCACAAGTAATAGCTGTTCATGGTATTACTAATGAAAAAGTGGCTAACGAGCCAACTTTTAAAGAGCTGTCTAAAGAAATTTACGGAATGATTAAGGACAGCGATTTAGGAGGCTTTAATTCGGACCGTTTTGATATTCCACTACTAGCTGAAGAAATGCTTCGCGCTGAGGTAGATTTTGATATGAAAAATATGGTTTCTGTAGATGTACAGACGATTTTTCATAAAATGGAAAAGCGTACGCTAGGCGCTGCTTATAAATTTTATTGTGACAAAGATTTAGAAGGAGCTCATAGTGCTGAAGCTGATACTATGGCTACTTACGAGGTTTTACTTTCGCAATTAGACCGCTATCCCGATTTAGAAAATAACATTAAAAAACTATCAGAATTTACCACTAGAAAACAATCGTTGGACTTTGCAGGTTTTATTGGTGTAGATGAAAATGACAATCCCACTTTTGCTTTTGGTAAGCATAAAGGCAAAACTGTGGATGAGGTTTTAGAAAAAGAACCAGGTTATTTCGGGTGGATTTTAAATGCTGATTTCCCTCTATACACCAAGAAAGTGCTAACACAATTAAAGCTAAGTAAATTAAATAACAAGTTGTCTTAATGCGAATACTACTAGTTGCTCTTTTTGTTTGTTCATTATCATTTGGCCAAAACATCGATTTTGATGGAAGCGTTGTAGATTCTAAGACGAACAAACCAATTCCATACGTAAACCTTAGTTTTTTAAATACCCTAACGGGAACTTCTACCTCAGAAGAGGGTAAGTTTTCCTTAGAGATACCTGAGACATATCTATCAAAAAAGATACATGTTTCTTCATTAGGTTATAAAGACACTATTTTACTAGCTAGTAGCTTGTTTAAGACCAAGCGATTAAAAATGCAAGAAGCAACTTTTGAGCTAGAAGAAGTTGTTGTAGCTAAGAATTTAGGAGAATCTCAAGTGCTTAACCCAATTTCGAGTTACAGTATAACAAGTGGTTTTGACTCTTCTTCAACACCATGGGTTTTAGCACTATACTTCCCAAACATTGGTGCTAGTGAAAAATACTTGGAAACAGTTACTGTTTTTTTTAGAGAGAAAAATGAGTTTACAAGAGAGCAGGCTAAATTTAGACTCCGCTTTTATAGCGTTAACCCACAAACTAAAAAACCTGAGAAAGATTTAGTGCAAAAAAGTATCATCTTAGAGTCTATTAAATCATACGATTACACATCAATTGACTTGTCATCATTAAAATTGAAAATACCCGAGGAAGGTATATATATAGGTTTAGAATGGCTTTTTATTCCTTATAACTGGTATAGAAAAGATGAGAAAGACCAATTGACCAATAAACAGCGTATTGAAGACCGTTTTGCACCTACTTTTGGAGGTATGTATACCAAGAATCAAAATTTTAAGGTGATGATTTATGGTATGGGCGAATGGCGAGAATTTAAAGTGAAGTCAAAAGATAATACACAAAATTTTATCCCTGCAATAAGCACAAAAGTTGCTAAGGGATAGTTGATAAGCATCAAATAAATATGAAAATAATTTGTATTGGCAGAAATTATGCCGCTCATATTGATGAATTAAATAATGAGCGACCTACAGAACCAGTAGTTTTCATTAAACCAGACTCTGCAGTTCTCCCTAAAGAACAAGATTTCTACATTCCAGAATTTTCGAATGAAATACATTATGAAGTTGAGGTTCTTGTAAAGATTAAGAAAGTGGGCAAACACATAGATAAAAAATTTGCTCACAAGTATTATGATGAGATTAGTTTGGGGATAGATTTTACGGCTAGAGACTTACAATCTAAGTTAAAAGCTAAAGGTTTGCCTTGGGAAAAAGCAAAGGGATTTGATGGCGCAGCAGTGGTTGGTAAGTGGATTGACAAAAAAAAGTACGAAAATTTGGACAAATTAGGGTTTTCCTTGTTAAAAAATAAGGAAACTGTGCAAAAAGGAGATACTAGCTTGATGTTGTGGAAGATAGATGCCTTAATAGCGTATGTATCTACCTACTTTATGCTCAAAAAAGGCGACATTATCTATACTGGCACTCCGGCAGGTGTTGGAAAAGTAGTTGCAAATGATTACCTTGAAGGAAGAATAGAAGGTGAGGAGTTTTTTGCAATCAACGTACGATAATGATATACAGTTTAGATAAGATAAATGAAATGGCTGAAGGAGATCAAGATTTTGTGGTTTCCGTGATTACTGTTTTTTTAGAAGAAGTACCAGAAGATCTTCAAAATTTGGAGAATGCTATAGCTGAAAGAAATTTTGACCAAGTCTATAAAATGGCTCATAAAATAAAACCTAATGTAGATTTGTTAGGTATGGAGCAAACTCGCGCAACAGCTTTAGAAATTGAAACCTTAGGTAAAAGTGATACCAATTTAGTTACTATCGAAGAAAAATTTCCTTTATTAAAAAAAGACATTGAGCAAGTTGTTGCTGAACTTCATAAAGACTTCGAAGTATAACAATTTTACCTATTTTAAATTCCCTTTTAATTACTTTTGCATCTAAATATTTGAAAAGTTTTCAAATAGTAAATAGTATGCATGCAAGCAGAAATAATAACTATTGGTGATGAAATTTTAATTGGACAAATTGTTGATTCTAATTCAGCTTTTATCTCTAAAGAACTCAATAAAATAGGAGTTTCTGTATACCAAATCACTTCTGTACAAGATGATAAACAACATATTTTAGATTCTCTTAAAGTAGCTAATAGTCGCTCACAAGTAGTTATTATTACAGGTGGTTTAGGACCTACTAAAGACGATATAACAAAACATACTTTGTGCGAATATTTTGGTGATACTTTAGAGCAAGACCAAGCTGTTCTTGCTCATATTGAAGCGTTATTCGCTAAATATATTTCTACACCTATTTCAGATTTAAATAGATTACAAGCATTAGTGCCTACAAAAGCTGATGTTTTAAAAAATGAATTTGGCACTGCCCCAGGACTGTGGATGGAAAAAGATGGTACTTCTTTTATTTCTTTACCTGGTGTTCCTTTTGAAATGAAAGGTTTAATAAAATCGGCAGTTCTTCCAAGGATTGTTTCGCAATACGAGCGTCCGCATATTTTACACAAAACCATTATGACTTATGGTTTGGGAGAAAGCGCAATAGCAAATAAGATAGAAGATTGGGAGAACGACCTTCCATCAGCAATAAAATTGGCTTACCTGCCTAGTTTAGGAAAGGTTAGACTTAGACTATCCGCTAAGGGTGATAATAAGGATGAGATAAAGCAATTAATAGCGTCAGAAGCTAAAAAACTATATCCTTTAATAGGAGATATTATATATGGTGAAGAGGAAGATGAAAGTATCGAAGCTTCAATTGGTAGTATACTAACAGATAAAGGATTCACTTTAGCTACTGCAGAAAGTTTTACTGGAGGTAAGATTGCAGAGCAATTAACAGCTATACCCGGAGCTTCAAAATATTTTAAAGGAAGTGTGGTGAGTTATGCAACCGAAACTAAAATTAAATTACTAGGTGTAGATGAGGACTTAATTAAAAAACATTCGGTGGTTAGTGAAGAAGTTGCTGTAGCCATGGCGCGCAATGCAAAACAAATTCTAGATACAGACTTTGCAATTGCTACTACGGGTAACGCTGGACCTACTAAGGGAGATTCTGATGAACCAGTAGGAACAGTTTTTATTGCAATTAGCACTCCGGAGCGTAGTTTTGCTCAAAAATTTACAATGGGAAACCATAGAGAACGTATCGTTCAAAAGTCAGTAAATAAAGCTTTTGAATTATTACAAAAAGAAATTCTAAATTTCTGAATTATAATTTTGCGTGTCTAAGAGAAATACCTAAATTTGCAGCCTTAATAAAATCACTCAAAAGTTAGGCAGATGTCCAAAATTTGTGAAGTTACAGGTAAAAAGGTGATGTTCGGTAATAACGTTTCTTTCTCAATCAATAAAACAAAGAGAAGATTTGACGTTAATATCTCTAAAAAAAGATTTTACATCCCTGAAGAAGATAAGTGGGTAACGCTTAATGTTTCTTCAAAAGGAATCAAAATAATTAACAAGAAAGGTATCTCTGCTGCTTTAAAAGACGCAAGAGCCAAAGGTTTTGTTAAGTAAAAGTATTAGATAATGGCAAAAAAAGGCAACAGAGTACAGGTTATCTTAGAATGTACAGAGCATAAGGAGTCAGGACAACCTGGTACTTCTAGATACATTACTACTAAGAATAAAAAGAATACGCCAGATAGATTAGAGATTAAGAAATTTAATCCTATTCTTAAGCGTATGACCCTTCATAAAGAAATTAAGTAAGGTTTCTGCTAATTAGCAAACCATAAAGTATAAGACTCATGGCAAAGAAAACAGTAGCATCGCTTCAAGGAAGCTCAAAGAGATTAACAAAGGCTATTAAAATGGTTAAGTCACCAAAAACTGGTGCTTATACTTTTGTAGAATCTGTTATGTCACCAGAATTGGTAAACGATTGGTTATCTAAGCAATAGGCAAAACGTTTAAATATATATATTAAAGCCACTCTGTTGAGTGGCTTTTTTAGTTTATTAAGATTTCTTTTTAAATTATATTATGATTGCGCTATGTTTAATTGAGCGTGTCACACTGAGCGCAATCGAAGTGTAGCAGAAACTACTCTTAAATAGTAAATAGTTTTCGACTCCGCTCGAACTGATAACCCAAGTACTGTAGATACCAACAGACATTTAGTTTTATAAAACTAGCTTACTTTCCTATCTTTGATTTTCAACAAAACGCATAATGAGTCTGTTTAAAAAAATATTCTCCAAAGACAAAAAAGAAACCCTAGATAAAGGTCTCGAAAAGTCAAAAACTAGTTTTTTTGGTAAGCTGAGTAAAGCTGTTGCCGGAAAATCAAAAGTCGATGATGAGGTCTTGGATAATCTGGAAGAAGTTTTGGTAACTTCAGATGTTGGAGTAAATACTACATTAAAGATAATTGAGCGTATAGAAGAACGCGTATCTAAAGATAAATACATGGGTACTGAAGAATTAAATAAAATTCTTCGTGAAGAAATTGCTGGATTACTTTCGGAAACTCATGTAGG
>CAYTRI010000017.1:14127-24852 GCA_964440105.1 uncultured Flavobacteriaceae bacterium | reverse complement strand
TCCATTTTTCATGATATTGACGAAGTCGATTTTGAACATTGGACTAGCGCTTGGGAAAACACATTTAAAACTAATCTTTTTGCAGTTGCCAATACCAGTTATTGGGCAGCACAGGCTATGATAAAATCAGGCGGTGGACATATTGTTAATGTGTCCTCAAGAGGAGCTTTTCGTGGCGAACCTACCAAACCAGCCTATGGAGCAAGTAAAGCAGCTTTAAATGCTATGAGCCAATCTTTGGCTAAAAAACTAGCGCCCTATAAAATATATGTTGGCGTCGTTGCTCCCGGTTTTACCGAAACCGAAATGGCGGCCGTGACCCTTACCCCTGCGGAACGTGAAAACCTTTTACGGGAATCTCCTTTTAAGCGTATGGCACAACCCGAAGAAGTTGCTCATGCAATTTTGTTTTTGGCTTCAGATGAAGCTGCTTATTCTTCTGGAACTATTATAGACGTTAATGGAGCTAGTTATCTAAGGAGTTAGAGCTTCTCTCTGTCATCCTGAGCGCAGTCGAAGGAACAGAGAGAGATTCTTCCAAAAAGAAATAAAATAAAAAGGGTTAAAAACTCAATTAAATTTAAGCCCTTCCAGCTACCAGAGGCAAACACCTCTCCTTTCCTTCGACTGCGCTAAGGATGACAAGAAGGTGTTTTAATTTTGCTAATTTTAGCCCATGAAAGCAGCTACGATATCCCAACTGAAAAAAGAATTACAACATCGCAATCCAGATGAGTTGCTGCAGTTATGTTTGCGCCTTGCTCGATTCAAAAAAGAAAACAAAGAGCTACTTACCTATCTCTTGTTTGAATCTGATAGTGAAGCTGGCTATATTGAAACCGTAAAAACAGAAGTTGATGAGCAGTTTGAGCTTATCAATACCAACAGTTATTTCTACATAAAAAAAAGTGTTCGTAAGATTCTTAGAACAATTAAAAAATACGCTCGATATTCTGGTAATAAAGAAACCGAAGTGGCTCTTTTACTGTATTTCTGTGAAAAATTGAGTGATTTTAAGCCTTCCATAAAAAGAAACACAACGCTAATGAACCTTTATCAACGTCAGGTAGATTACATTCAAAAAAAGATTGGACTATTGCACGAAGATTTGCAGTATGATTATGGATTACTATTGGATGAGTTAAAAAATTAAAGGTGCTTTCTTAATGAAATCTTCTTTAGAGATAATCTTGCCATTAATTTGAGCTGTATCCCAATCTTGGGTAATTTTCCAATGCCCATCTATGCTTTTAATTACAATATGAAATTGCCCATAACTATATGAAGTTTTACTATTGCTATCTGTAAAACCAATACGATAAAAACCTACTTCATAAGATGTTGCTTGATTTGTATGACGGCTATCAAACCAAAAGTCTAAACTAATAGAAAGTCCATCTTTTCTATTCTGATTAAATCGTTCTAAATTTTTGGCTTTAAAGCTATTTTTAGTGTCAATTCCATTAGGTGTAACTCGTAACACCTCATCAGCATAAGTAGCATTTAAAGCTTCCCCATCTAAAGTTTCAAATGCATTTTTGAAAGGTTTCCAAACTTCTTGGTCAATAACATTCTGAATCTCTTCGATTTCATTTTGTGCAAATCCAAAAAATGAGAATGATAAAAAACAAAGGACTACTAACTTTTTCATACCTAGTATTTTACGGCTATCCTAATCCTACATCTAAAGTCATCATCACAATAAAACCACCAATAAAGCCCATAACGGCAATGTCTGAATGTTTGTCTTGTTGTGTTTCTGGTATTACCTCTTCAACTACTACAAAAATCATAGCTCCTGCTGCAAAAGCTAGTGCATACGGTAAAATTGGTTGAAATGTAATTACCGCCCAAGCTCCAATTACTGCAGCAATGGGCTCTACTATTGCCGATGCTTGTCCGTACATAAAACTTTTTCGTCGGCTTAGTCCCTGTCTACGTAGTGGCATAGATACAGCAAAACCTTCAGGGAAATTCTGTAAACCAATACCTAATGCCAGCGCAACAGCTCCCCCAATGGTGGCTCCATCAAAACCAGCTGCAACACCTCCAAAAAGAACCCCTACTGCTAAACCTTCTGGAATATTATGTAAAGTAATTGCCAAGGTTAATAATGTAGTTTTATGCCAAGGTGTTTTTACACCTTCAGCTTCGCTTTCCTTAAAATTTAAGTGTAAATGTGGTAAGACCTTATCCAATCCAAAAAGAAAAAGCGCTCCTAAAAAGAAACCTACTGCTGCAGGTATCACCTTTACAAAACCTTCTCCAGGACTCATTTCAATGCCTGGTGCTAGTAAACTCCAAAAACTAGCTGCTACCATTACTCCCCCGGTAAAACCCAACATCCCATCCATAACAGAACGTTTTGGATTTTTAAAGAAAAAAACTAACCCTGCTCCAGCAGCGGTTAGTCCCCAAGTAAAAAGTGTGGCATAAAATGCTGCTAAAATTGGGTCTATAGATTCTAAATATGTGATTACTTGTTCCATCCTTATTCTAATTTAACATATAGATTAGTTGCTATCTGACTTGATATCTGTAGCTCGCGCTGCCCTATTTTTATAAGGAGCGAGTCATCAAAAGCTTCTTTTTCTAGTACCGTTATTTCGTTACCTAAAGCAATATGGTTTTTATCCAAAAACTTTAGAAATGCAGCTGAAGTGTCTTTTACTCCTAC
Organism: uncultured Flavobacteriaceae bacterium; assembly: GCA_964440105.1. Lineage (GTDB taxonomy): Bacteria > Bacteroidota > Bacteroidia > Flavobacteriales > Flavobacteriaceae > Croceitalea. Next base: position 22,175 of record CAYTRI010000017.1, on the reverse strand, counting down.
ACAAATACCATGAGCTCCAATTTTAAGTTCACTTAATTGTTGTTTATCGCGCTCCAAAAACTCTCCGCTTTTTGAGGGAATAGGGTCACCATGCGGGTCATATTTAGGAAAATCAAGTAACTCATCTATCTTATCAATTAACTTTTCACTTTTAATATGCTCTAGCTGTTCCGCAACTTCATGTACCTCATCCCAAGTAAAGTCTAGTTTTTTAACCAAAAAAACCTCCCATAATCTATGTTTTCTAATTATGGAGAGTGCTGTTTTTATTCCTAAATCCGTTAAAGAAACCCCTTGATAACGCACATAATTAACGAGTTTTTTATCTGCTAATTTCTTAGCCATATCCGTAACGGAAGAAGGTTTAGTTTCCATTTGCTCTGCAATTGCATTTGTAGAAATCAATTGAGATTGATTGCCTCCTAAATGGAAAATTGTTTTAATATAATTTTCTTCTGCTCGTGTCAAAAAAATGCTTTTGTCAAAAATACATTTTTATTTGTAAAAACAAATTTTTAGATTTGTCTAAATTTTAATTTATAGTATTCCAAATTTTGAAACAAACACTACTTATTTTAAGTCTTTTTACTCTTATTTTAGGATGGAGCCAAGAGGGTTCAATTGAGGGAACTTTGACCGATGGTGAATTACCAGTGCCTTATGCTAATATTTTTTTAAAGAATACAAAAACAGGAACAGCTACAGATGAAAATGGAAATTACAAAATTTCAAATTTAACCCCAGGCGAATACCTGCTAATTGCTTCTGCAATTGGTTACGAAACCAAAAGAACTTCATTTTTAATAGGGAAAGAAGATGTTACTTTAAATATAACTTTAGTGCCTTCAGCAGAGGCTTTAGATGAAATGGTTGTTACCGGCACTCTAAAAGCAGTTAGCCGATTAGAAAGTGCCGTACCTGTTGAGGTCTACTCCCCTACTTTTTTAAAAAAGAACCCAACACCAAGTATTTTTGAAGCTTTGCAAAACGTCAATGGAGTGCGCCCACAGATAAACTGCAATGTTTGTAATACGGGCGATATTCATATTAATGGCTTAGAAGGTCCCTACACCCTAGTTTTAATTGATGGCATGCCCATAGTTAGTGGATTGGGAACAGTATATGGTTTGTCTGGTATTCCTAATTCTTTGATTGACCAAATTGAAATTGTAAAAGGTCCAGCTTCTACATTGTATGGAAGTGAGGCAGTAGGCGGACTTATTAATATTATTACCAAAAGCACCTTAGAAGCTCCTAAAATTTTTGCTGATGCGTTTGCAACTGGTTGGGGAGAATACAATCTTGATATTGGTGCCAAGGCGTCTCTAGGTAAAAAGACCGATATGTTGCTCGGTGTTAACTATTTTAAATACGATCAACTTATTGATAATAACGGTGATAATTTTACCGACCTCACCTTACAAGACCGTATTTCAATATTTCAAAAATGGAATTTTAAACGAGATAATTCCAAGCTTTTTACTTTGGCAGGGCGTTTTTTCTATGAAGACCGTTGGGGCGGTGAGTTGCAATGGACACCAGAATTTAGAGGGGGCGATGAAATCTACGGAGAGAGCATTTATACAAGAAGATGGGAAGTTTTAGGACAATATGAATTGCCTTTTAAAGAAAAAATGCTCTTATCATTTTCCTACAACGACCATAGTCAGAATTCAGTTTACGGTAACACACCATATTTAGCTGATCAACGTATTGGATTTGGGCAATTAACATGGGATAAAACCATGGGCAAACATGATTTGCTTTTTGGCAGTGCGGTACGCTACAATTATTATGACGATGATACTGCAGCCACCTCAGATTTAAGAGGCAACCAAGTTGACGAAATAGTCATACCCAGTTTATTTGTACAGGATGAATTTAAGTTCAATAAAAAACATTCACTCTTAGCGGGTTTACGTTATGATTATGACAGCCGCCATGGTAACATTTTAACTCCAAGAGCTGCATACCGATGGAAGGCTACAGACAATGATATTTTTAGAGTGAATTTTGGTACTGGGTTTCGCGTAGTTAATCTATTTACAGAAGACCACGCAGCATTAACAGGCGCGCGTGAAGTTGTTATTACGGAGGAGTTAAATCCTGAGCGCTCTACCAACATTAATCTTAATTATTTAAAGAAAATATATGCAGACAATGGCACTTTTGTAAGTATAGATGCATCTGCTTTTTATACCAATTTTTCTAATCAAATTTTACCTGATTATGACACCAACCCAAACCAGATTATATATGATAATCTAGATGGTAAATCAGTATCTAAAGGCTTATCGGCAAATTTAGAAACTGTTTTTTCTAATGGTTTGCGTTTTCTTGTTGGAGCAACATACCAAGATGTGAGCCAAACCGAAAATGGAACTACAACACAACAAATACTTACAGAGCGCTTTACAAGTACATGGAATGTATCATACACCATTCGTTCTCTTGATTTAAGTATTGATTATACAGGAAACTTATATGGTCCTATGCGTTTACCCCTAATTAGTGATTTAGACCCTAGAAGTGAATTTTCGCCTACTTGGAGCATTCAAAACATTCAATTTACCTACAAAGGTTTAGCCAATTTTGAGTTTTATGGAGGTATAAAAAACCTTTTAGACTGGACTCCAAACCAAGGAAATCCATTTATCATTGCTCGTGCCAACGATCCTTTTGATAATAATGTACAGTTTAATGATAGTGGAGATGCTATAGCTACTTCCGACAATCCTTTTGCATTAACTTTTGACCCCAGTTACGTGTATGCTCCTAACCAAGGGATTCGCGGTTTTGTAGGTATGCGTTACACGGTTTTTTAGTGTAATTGAACCAAATCCGTAAATAGCTGAATTGCAACTATTTTCTCTACAAAATAGTACATTTACATGTGAACCCTTGCGGAATACTATTACTAGCCATTTTTCTTTTTTATACGCCTTTGCGGTCTCAGGAAACTGAAGAAACCACATTAAAGACCGTTAACCTTGGGGTATCTTATTTTTCAGAATCTTTTTCGAACCTAAAAGGCGGTGCCAAAACAGGAACAAACTACAAGGGGTATCTTGATTTATCGGGAAATTTTGATTTTGATAAGTTGGTTGGAGTTAAAAGAACCTCACTTTTCTTCAATACCATACATGTACACGGACAGAGTATTTCTGATTTTGTAGGTGACGATTTATTATCCTCAAATATTGAAGCACTTTCTGGTTTTAGAATGCAGAATCTTTATGTACAACATCAATCTAAAAACGAAAAGTTGGTTTTAAGATTTGGCAAGCAGGCAATAGATGATGAGTTTTTAACCACAGCTATTAGCAACTTATTTCTTCATGGTGTGGCAGCTTATCCCTTTACCTTAAGTACTAACTATCCGCAATGGCCCGTAGCTGCAATGTCTGTTTTTGCTTCTTATCAGCTAAATGATTTATGGAAAATAAGAACGGGAATTTATCAGGCAGGGCCTGAAATAATTGATGAAATTATTAATTCTACAGGGCTAGATTTTAGTCTTACTCCTACTGGACATTTATTTATTGCGGAAGGTAATTATGTAAAAGACAATCATTTTTTAAGGTTTGGATTCATGCATGATACCAATTCATACATCTCTAATACTGGTGCTGTAAAAAATGGCCTTTCTTCAATCTATTTTTCATTAGACACCCAACTATTTAAAAACCCAAATGCCACAGAAAAGGGAATGTTTTTATTTGCCTCTGCCAGTACTATAACTAATTGGGAATATGCGCAATTTGATTATGATTTAAGAGGCGGTATTACTTGGCGCCATTTTATCTCTGAGCAAAATGGAGAGTTGGGATTAGGCTATTTTTACCCCCATTTGGGTAAAGCTGCCCAACCAAACCCACAACAAGACTTACAAACGGAGCAATTTTTAGAACTTACCTACTTGCTATCACTTAAAGACTGGTGGCAACTCCAGGCAAGTCTACAACATATTATTAACCCTGGTGGAGCCAGTTTATCCAATTTACCAGATGCATCCGTGCTGGGTTTACGTGCTTATTTTACTTTTTAGTAATGATTTTGCTATATTTCATTGTTCGCTCATAAACATACGAGCCGAACCGTTGTGCTTCATTAAAATGATTAAGAATATTTAATTTAAAAATAAAATATGGCAACAATCAATACTTATTTAAGCTTTATGGGTAATACTGAAAAAGCATTTAATTTTTACAAATCAGTATTTGGTGTTGAATTCATTGGTGGAATAAGACGCTTTGGGGATGTGCCTAATAATAAATCGATGTCGGAAGAGGACAAACAAAAAGTAATGCATGTTGGTTTACCAATAGGGCCTGGAAATTTTCTTATGGGGACAGATGTACTTGAATCTTTGGGACAATCGCTAACATTTGGAGATAATTATTATATATCTATCAGTCCAGATAGTAGAGAAGAAGCTATTAAACTATTTAATGGACTATCATTAGGAGGAACGGTTGCATCGCCACTAGAAGATACATTTTGGGGTGCGTACTTTGGAGCATTTACAGATAAATTCGGAGTGCAATGGATGGTAAATTATCTTCAACAATAAATTAAAAAACGAAGTACAACAAAGAATCTTAGTTAAATAAATATGTAATTTGATTTGAATCAAAATTGGAAGAAAAAATCAAAATAAGAGCACTAAAAATTTCAGATAAAGCTGAATTGGCTAAGCTTGCAAACAATAAAAAGGTTTGGGATAATTTAAGAGACTATATTCCATTTCCATACAAGGAAAGTGATGCAGAATTTTTTATAAACTTAACGAATGAAGAAAACCCAAAACAAACTTTTGGAATAGAATACAAAGGCAAAATTTCTGGTGTAATAGGACTGGTAATACAAAAGGACGTCTACAAAAAATCTGCTGAAATTGGATATTGGATTGGTGAACCTTTTTGGGGAAATGGAATTGCAACCAAAGCTGTAAAATTGATTACCGAATACGGATTTGATAAACTTAATTTAAATCGAATTTATACTGGTGTGTTTGAATACAATACGGCATCTATGAAAGTGCTTGAGAAAAATGGATTTGAAAAGGAAGGAATATTTAAAAATGCGATTTTGAAAAATGACAAAATCTGTGATGAACATAGATTTTACAAACTGAGTAAAAAATAAAACACAACGCTTTGCCTCAGTAAAAACGCAAAAGCTTATCACTTTCTACTGCCCTACTTGCAATATATTAAACATTGTGTTTTATAATTAGTCAATTTATAAACGTAAGCCTTAAATTTTTGTTCTAATTATTTATAAAAATTCAGAAAGCATAATAGGATTAAAGCTGTTTTACAAACCTCAGCATCTCAACCCACTATTGCGTATTTTTGACAAATGCCCAACTACGACATTATTATTATAGGTGCAGGAGCTTCCGGATTGCTGTTGGCAAATGCTATGGGCAGTGATAAATTCTTCGCTGATAAACGTATTTTATTGATCGATAAAGATGCTAAGAAGACCAACGACCGCACTTGGTGTTTTTGGGAAAAAGAAGATGGTGATTTTGATACAATACTCCATAAAAAATGGCCGCAAATATACTTTGCTGGAAAAAAAATAGAACTCTCAAAAACTATTAGCCCTTACCAATATAAAATGCTAAAAGGCATTGATTTTTATAATCACTATTTAAAGAAAATCGAGAGCTATTCTAATATCACTTTTAGCCAAGAAAAAGTACACTCCATAATAGAAAAAGAGGATGAAGTACTCATAAAAACAGAACATGTCGAGTATACTGGAAAACATGTTTTTAATAGCATTTTTGATTACAAAAAAGTAATACATCAAGAAAAATATCCAGTACTTCAGCAGCACTTTTTGGGTTGGTTTGTAAAAACTAAACAGGCCATTTTTAAAACGGAAGAGGCAACGTTTATGGACTTTTCTATTCCACAGAAAGGGAACACCCGTTTTATGTATGTACTCCCTTTTTCAGAAACAGAAGCTTTAGTAGAATACACACTTTTTTCTGAAAATATCTTAGAAAAAACCGAATATGAGCTTGCCATTAAGTCCTATTTAAAAGATAAGTTAGCAATAGACAGTTATGAAGTTACCGAGGTTGAGCAAGGCAATATCCCCATGACTTGTTTTAATTTTTCGGCGGGTAACTCTAATAAAGTTTTGAATATTGGTATTGCTGGAGGATGGGCCAAACCAAGTACAGGATATACTTTTTACAATTCTACTAAAAAGGTGAAAGAGCTAACTCATTATCTAAAATCGGGAAAACCCTTATCCAAGTTTACTAAAAAAACACGCTTTTGGTATTATGATTTATTGTTACTAGATATCCTTAAAAAGGATAATAGTTTAGGGCAATCAATCTTTGAAGCGATGTTTAAAAAAAGAAATCCTCAGCTAATTTTAAAGTTTTTAGATCAAGAAACAACATTCTGGGAAGAGCTAAAAATCATTTGGGCTTGCCCAAAACTGCCATTTATAAAGGCTCTTTTTAAAAGAGTTTTCTAAACTGTTCTTTTCATTAAATTTTCTCCAAAAGCCTTGAGCACTCCTTTACGCTCTTCAGGCAAGTTAATTTGAGTAAGACAATCGAATGCCTTTTTGGTATAAATTTCTATTTCTTTCTTTGTTTCATTAACAGAACCACTTTGTTCGAAAACCGTTTTTACTGCTACTATTTTATCTGTTGGGTCAGTTGGCTCAATGGAATAAAGATGCAATAACGTTTCTTTTTCTGAGCTACTACATAATTCTAAAGCCCTTAGATACAAGAAGGTTTTTTTATTCTCTATAATATCACCACCAATTTGTTTTCCAAAAGTTTTGGGGTCACCAAAAGCATCTAAATAATCATCTTGCAATTGGAAAGCAATACCAAGATTTCTACCAAATTCATAAATAAAATTTTGGTTTTCTTCAGAAGTGTTAGCTATAATAGCGCCCATTTTCATTGCCGAAGCTACTAAAACTGCGGTCTTATATTCAATCATTTTTAAATACTCAGCAATGGTAACGTCGTCTCTAGTTTCAAAATCGACATCGTATTGTTGTCCTTCGCAAACTTCGATTGCTGTTTTACTAAAAAGCTGAACCAGTTTTTTAAATTCTTCTTTAGAGTAACTTTCAAAATATTGATACGAGTTAATAAGCATTGCATCACCAGAAAGAATACCCGTATTTATATCCCATTTTTCATGAACCGTAGTTTTTCCTCTTCTTAAGGGTGCATCATCCATAATATCATCATGCACCAAAGAAAAATTATGAAATACCTCTATAGCTAATGCAGCATCTAGTGCTTTTTTGTAATCACCATCAAATAATGCTGTAGTAAGCAATGTAAGAACAGGGCGTAATCGCTTGCCTCCTAATTCTAAAATATAACTAATAGGTTCATACAAGTTCTTAGGCTCCTTAGACTTAACGGTATGTTTAAGATACTTAACGAACTCACCTGTATAGAATTCTATGGGTTGCATGCACTTTATTTTTCTCAAAAATACATTCATTGTTACAAATAGCTTTCATTTAAGTCTAATGGAATAGTTACTTTTTAAAAAAAGATGCAATAGATTTAAAATCTATCGTCTTTATATGTGAAGGCCAATACAAAAAACCTGTAGATGGGTTTAGAAAAAAACAATAACCAACTTAACGATTTCTTCAGAGAAGAATACCATTCGCTCAAAGGGTATGTGCGTTCAAAAATTGAACATACTTCTGAGAGTGATGCTGAAGATATTATACAAGATGTTGCGTTACGCATATTTTCTAGACCAATAGATGCGCTGACCATTCACAATGTTGGGGGTTTTGTATACAACGCTATAAAAAATAAGATTATAGATGTTCTGCGGACTAAAAAAGAACGGATTACAGATGAAAAAGCAATAGAAAATCTTTGGACAGAATTTACCGAGTTGTTCTATGGAAATATTTCTAACGAATATCCAGAACAATTAAAAAGCAATCTAAAAAAAGCAATTAAGAATCTAAAACCAGTTTATAGAGATATCATTATAGCAATAGATTTTGAAGGCTATAGTTAC
>CAYTRI010000017.1:0-14027 GCA_964440105.1 uncultured Flavobacteriaceae bacterium | reverse complement strand
AAAACCAGTTTATAGAGATATCATTATAGCAATAGATTTTGAAGGCTATAGTTACAAAGAAATTTCTGAAGAAACTGGAATATCACAAGGAACATTAATGTCTAGAAGACATAGAGCAATGGCTATTCTTCTAAAAAAACTAGAAATAAAAAACAGCAAAAATTAAAATATATGGAACATAAAAAACGGATAGAGAAAAGTATAGAACGTAAAATTGAAGAAGGAGCAAAAAAAGTATTTAAAGTAATCTTCTTTATTATTCTTGGTCTTGCAATTGCCTTTTTGGTTGGTTACGTGGTAATGCGACTTTGGAACTGGTTAATGCCAGATCTTTTTGGGCTACCAACTGTAGATTACTGGCAAGCAGTTGGAATTTTAATTCTTGCAAAAATCATATTTGGTTTTGGTGGTGGAGATGGCCCAAGTAGCAGTAGTAAAAAAAGTAAAACAAAAAAATGGTCGTTCTCCGAAAAGTGTGATCCTCCGCGCAAGGACTTTTCTGAATGGAAGCATTATGATGCTTTTTGGAAAGAAGAGGGCGAAAAAGCTTTTAATGATTATGCAAAGCGTAAAGAAAACGAGGAATAATGAAAAGAGATAAAAAAGATGCTAATTATAGAAAAGCCCGGTATCAATTCAAATCATTCTTTTGGAGTTTAAATACTAAAACAACAGTTCAGTACAATTCTAATCCAGAAAACGCTCTTGATACTGAAATTTACCCTAAAGAGAATTAAAAATTAAGGCTTTGTTAAAAAAATGTAAAACTTAGGAAACTTTTTTTGTTTTTAAAGTTTCCATCTTACATTTAGGTCCAATTTATGAGAGAAAAAATCTTACAAAGAGCAACAGACCTATTCTTAAACCTAGGTTTCAAGAGCGTTACCATGGACGACTTGGCTAACGAAATGGGCATTTCTAAAAAAACCATTTATTCCCATTTTGAGAATAAGACCAAATTAGTAGAAGAATCTACAATGTACATGTTTGGATTTATTTCTGATGGTATAAACCACATTGTTAGTCTGCAGAAAAACCCAATTGAAGAGCTTTACGAGATTAAAAAATTTGTAATGCTACATCTTAAGGATGAAAAATCTTCTCCATCTTATCAATTACAGAAATATTATCCTAAGCTACATGAAACCATGCGAAGCAAGCAGTTTGAAATAATGCAAGATTGCGTAATTGATAATGTTAAGCGTGGCATAGAAATGAGCATTTATCGTGAAAATTTAGATATCGATTTTATTGCGCGAATCTATTTTTCGGGAGTGACAAGTATAAAGGATGGTAACATTTTTCCTCAAAATAAGTTTCCAATGACTCAGCTTATGGATGATTATTTGGAGTATCATCTGCGTGGTATTGTTACGCCAAAAGGAAGAAAAAAACTAAACGAAATCATCAATTCAAACCAAGAATAAATGCAAAAAATAACACTACTAATAGTAACACTTATGTCTTTATCTGCTCTCTCGCAGAACCAAGACCATAGTTATAGTTTAGATGAAGCCATTACTTATGCTCTAGAGCATAATTACAGTTCAATGAATGCTAGCCGAGACCTTGTTGATGCCCAAAAGCAAAAATGGGAGACAATAGCAACAGGTTTACCTCAAATAAGCGGTACTGTAAACTATCAAAACCAATTGAAACAACAAGTCATACAATTACCAGGAGAAATAGCTGGAGGGGAGCCTGGCACTTTTGTAGAAGTAGTTTTTGGACAGCCACAGCAGATGATTGCAACGGGTACTTTAAGACAACAAATTTTTGATGGTTCTTATATAGTCGGTGTACAAGCTACCAAAGCCTTTTTAGATTATAGCAAGAATAATAAAGAAAAGACAGATTTAGAAGTTCGAAAAGCAGTAGTAGAAGCCTATGGAAATGTTCTTTTAGCGCAAGAAAGTGTTGCTATTCTTGAGAAAAATAAAGAGACACTTGATAAAAATCTTTTTGAGACAAAAAAAACCTTTGAAAATGGCTTAGGTGATGAAGAAAGTGTTGACCAACTTCGAATAACACTTTCATCTGTTGAGAATCAATTAAAAAATGCCAAAAGGTTAGAAGTAATTACGCTTCAGATGCTCAATCTAATGATGGGTATTCCTATTGAAACTTCCACAGTTTTGACTGAAAATTTAGATGTACTCACACAAAAGCAAATCAATTTCGGACTTTTAGACACCGACTTTAATGTAGAAAACAATATTGATTATAAACTAGTTTATAACCTAAACGAACAACGCGAGTTAGAATTAAAATTAGCCAAAAGTAGAGCTTTACCAACTCTAAATGCCTTTATAAACTATGGTGGCCAATCTTTTGGGGATGAGTTTAGCTTTTTACGTAGTGGACAGCAATGGTTCGGTTTTTCAACATTCGGTGTAGATTTAAACATTCCTATTTTTAGTTCTCTTGGTAGAAATGCAAGTACACAACGAGCAAAGATTGCATATGAAAAAGCAAAAACCCAATTAACAGAAGCTCAAGATCAAATTCGTCTTCAATTAGAAAGTGCGAAAAGCGATTATATTTTGGCAATTGAGGAATATGAGACTTCTAAACAAAATTTAGGGCTTGCAGAACGCATTGAGAATAAAAATCAAATTAAATATACCGAAGGTTTGGCAACGAGCTTTGAGCTTAGACAGGCGCAAACTCAACTATATACAACCCAACAAGAATATTTGCAATCTATGGTTAATGTAATTAACCGTAAGACCGCTCTTGAAACCGTATTAAATGAAAAGTAGTGTAATGTTTAAAGTTGAGAAGTTTAAAACTATAAGTTAGAAGGTTATGAAGGCATTTTCATTTGAAAAATTGAATGTTTGGCAAAAATCTAGATCATTATCAGTCTTAATATATACCATAACCAAAAAATATCCTACTGACGAAAAATTTGGACTTACAAGTCAAATGAGACGCTCTGCCATTTCAATTGCATCTAACATTGCAGAGAGAACGGGGAGACATTCCTCAAAAGACAAAGCTAGGTTTTCAGAGATTGCTTATAGTTCGGCTTTAGAGCTTTTAAATCAAACCATTATATCAAATGATCTCAAATATTTAAATGAAACTAATTTAACAGAAATACGACAACGAATATCAGAAATAACGGCAATGTTAGATGGACTCTATAAAGCCCAACTAAACGCCTAAACATATCAACTAATAAACATTTAGATTATGAAAAAAATTATTTATTTACTAACGATTGGCATCTTTGCAACCTCTTGCGGAAGTGGCGAAGAAGGTTCCGTTAAAGACGTTATAGCAGGTAAAAATGTTGAAGCTATACGTGCTAAAAGAACAGCTATGACAGCTGAGTTAAAAGCACTAGAGGATCAAGTAAAACTTTTAGATTCTGCCATTGCAGAATTAGATGATAACGCCAAATTACCTTTAGTTTCAACGCTACAGGTAGAACCTCAGGAGTTTCATCATTATTTGGAATTACAAGGCGATGTAATGACGGACCAAAACGTTTTGGTTTATCCAGAAATGGCCGGTACTCTTTATAGAGTTTATGTTAAACAAGGGCAAAAGGTATCTAAAGGGCAACTTTTGGCATCAATTGATGATGGAGGTCTTTCTAGTCAATTAGCTCAATTAAGAACACAAGAAGCTTTGGCCAAGACAACTTTTGAACGCCAAAAAAGATTGTGGGAACAAAATATTGGCTCAGAAATTCAATATTTACAAGCCAAAACCCAGTACGAATCTCAGCAAAGCGCTATTAAACAATTAGAAAGCCAAGTAGGTAAATCATCTATAAGAGCTCCGTTTTCTGGCATTGTAGATGACGTAATTAAAGATCAAGGTACAGTAGTAAGTCCTGGTCCAGGATCAGAAGTGTTTAGAATTGTAAATCTTTCTAACATGTATGTAGAAGTAGAAGTTCCTGAATCGCATTTAGCAAATGTTACCGCAGGTAAATCTGTAGAAGTTTATTTTCCTGTTTTAGGGAATACAGTACAAACCAAGATTCGTCAAACTGGAAACTTTATAAACCCTGGAAATCGCTCATTTAGCGTTGAAATTCCAGTTCCAAACAAAGACGGAAAAGTAAAACCTAATCTTACCGCTGTTGCTAAAATCAATGATTACACTAATAATGAGGCTATTTTAATTCCTCAGAGTGTTGTTTCTGAAAATGCTACAGGAGAGCAATATGTGTATTTGACTAAAGAAAATGGATCTGATAATGAGATGATTTCTAAAAAAAGCATTATCGAATTAGGTAAAACACAAGGAGATTTTGTAGAAGTACTATCTGGTCTGTCAGCCGGAGAAAATATTATTGTAGAAGGTGCTAGAAGTGTTAGAGACAATCAGCTAGTGAAAGTTTCAAATAAGTAGTCTTTAGTAATTAGACATTAGTCTTAAGTAGTACAAAAGTAAAATACAATGGGGGAATTAAAATTTAGTTTTGAAGATTTAAAAGTCTATCAAAAATCATTAGATTTTATTGATATGGTTTATGATTTGACCTACTCTTTCCCCAAAGAAGAAGTTTACAAGATTTCATCTCAATTTACTAGAGCTGCCAATTCAATTGCATTAAATATTGCTAAAGGATCAGGAGACACTGATGCGCAATTTAACAGATACCTGCAAATTGCTCTTAACTCGATTAAAGAATGTGTGGTTTGTGATACCATCTCAAATCGAAGAAATTATATTGATGATAGTACCAATCTAGAATTAAGGAAAAATATGGTGGAACTATCAAAAATGATTACTTCATTAAAAAAATATCTCAAAAAAACGAACAACTAATGTCTTGTGTCTATTGACAAAGGACTAACGACTAAAAAATATGGATAAAGCTAAAAAGAACGCCGATAAAGAATTTAAACTTTCTTCTTGGGCTATAGACAACCCTTCTGTCATCTATGTGATGATAGGCATATTTCTCTTTATTGGAATTTCTTCTTATTTCTCTATGCCAAGGGAAGAATTTCCAGAAGCTGTTGAAACCAAGGTATATATAAGCACTATCTATCCTGGTAATACAGCAGAGGATATGGAACGATTAATCACCGATCCACTTGAAGAAAAATTGAAAAATGTTAGCAGTTTTGTTGAGATGACATCTACATCTCAAGAAGATTATTCTATGGTTGTTATTGAATTTGATGAGAGTATAACTGTTGAAGCAGCTAAACAAGAGGTTAAAGATGAAGTTGATGCGGAAAAAGCTGGTGAAGATTGGCCAGTTTTTAATGGCGCAAAAGTTGAACCTAATGTTTTTGACTTAAACCTTGCAGAATCTTTCCCTATTCTCAACGTAAACTTGAAAGGAGACTATCCGGTAGAAAAATTAAAAGAATATGCTGAATATCTTGAAGATGAAATCGAAAATTTAGAAGAAATTAAGCAGGTTGATATCCGCGGTGCACAAGAAAAAGAGGTTGAAGTTGCTGTTGATATTAATAAAATGATGGCTGCCAAAATTAATTTTGACGACATCATCCAAGCAATAGGTAATGGCAATATGACCATGTCTGCTGGTAACTTAATTACTAGTGGTCAACGAAGAACAATCCGCATTACAGGTGAAATAGAAAAACCATCTGAACTTAATGATTTTGTGGTGAAGTCTGAGAATGGCACGGTTTACTTAAAGGATATTGCAAAAGTTACTTTCGAGGAAGAAGACAAAAACACTTATGCTAGAGAAATGGGCGAAAGTGTTGTTATGCTTGATATTAAAAAGCGCTCAGGGAAAAACGATGTCATAGCTATTGAGAAAATACGTGCTATCGTTGCAGCCTCACAAAAAGATGTGCTTCCAGAAGATTTAAGAATAACTTTTGCTAACGATAGTAGTAGTAGCACACTTGGTCAGGTTGATGATTTGGTAAATAACATCATCTTCGGAATTATTCTGGTTGTTGCTGTGCTCATGTTTTTCTTGGGCTTTAGAAACGCGCTTTTTGTAGGTTTTGCTATCCCCATGTCTATGTTTATGTCGTTTATGATTTTAGGTGCTCTGGGCTACACCCTAAACACTATGATTTTATTCGGATTAATCATGGGACTTGGTATGCTTGTGGACAATGGCGTTGTTGTTGTTGAAAACGTATATCGCTTAATGGAACAAGAAGGCATGTCTCGTAAAGAAGCTGCTAAAAAAGGTATTGGTGAAATTGCAATTCCTATTATTATTTCTACAGCAACAACTGTAGCTGCTTTTGTGCCATTGGGTATGTGGCCAGGTATTATGGGCGAATTTATGATTTATTTTCCAATTACACTTTCTGTAGTTTTAGGCTCTTCCCTATTTGTTGCCATTTTTATGAACTCTATGTTGGTATCACAATTTATGGAAGTTGGCGAAAAAACCTTAACTAGAAAACAGCTAATTAAGATTAGTGCACTCCTAGGTGGCTTTGGTTTATTCATATTATTAGTTGGTGGTCCTGTTCGTGGATTAGGCACTTTAATGATTGTGGTTGCCATTTTATTTTGGATTTATAAATACTTCTTAAAACCGTGGTCAACTAGATTTCAAAAAAATGGTCTTGTAAGCCTAGAAAATTGGTATGAGAAACGATTAAAACATGCACTACGAGGCAAGAATGTGTACTGGTATTTTGGGGTAACTATGATTTTATTGGTGGCAGCCTTTATGACTTTTGGTGCTTCTGTTGGTAGCCAACGAACCAAGGTAGAGTTCTTTCCTGATAACACACCAAAAGAAATCTACGTGTATATAGAATACCCGCAGGGTACAGATATTGAAAAGACAAATACAATTACCAAAGACATTGAAGAACGAGTCTATAATATTGTAGATGATAAGCAATATTTAAAAGGTAGTGAAAACCTTTTGGTAGATACTGGAGTTTCCCAAGTTGGAAAAGGTGCAGAAAATCCATTTACAGAGGCTGGTTCTGCTGCTGAGATGCCTCATCGCGGCAAGATTACGCTTTCTATGCAAGAATTTAAATTTAGAGAAGGATTAGATACTGAAAAGTTACGATTTCGTATTCAAAACGCCTTAGCAGATGTTTATCCTGGAGTTATCATTTCTGTAGAGAAAGACGCAGCTGGTCCACCAGCAGGATATCCTGTAAATATAGAATTGATTGGTCAAAATTACGATACGCTTATTAGTGTTGCAGAGCGTATGCGAATTTTCATTAATTCGAAGAGTATTGATGGCATGGAAGGGCTAAAAGTTGATGTAAATAAAGGAAGTCCGGGCATGGAAGTTATTGTTGATCGCCAAAAAGCTGGCCAATTAGGAGTGTCTGTAGGGCAAGTTGGGCAACAATTACGAAGATCAATATTTGGGGATAAAGCTGGTGTCTATAAAAAAGATGGTGAGGACTATAACATTAATGTCCGGTTCAATGAAAATCTACGTTACAATACAAGTGCAATATTTAATCAGAATATGATTTTTAGGGATCAGGCAACCGGTAAAATAAAGGAAATACCTATTTCTGCGGTTGCATCACGAAAAAATACTTCATCCTTTAATGCAATAAAACATATTGATGGACAACGTGTAGTTACCGTTTATTCTGGTTTAAAACCTGGCGGAAATGCAAATATTATTGTTGATCAGATACGGCAAGAAATGAATAACTTTAAAGGTATGCCCGAAGGTGTCAAAGTTGATTACACTGGCGAACTTGAAGAACAGGAAAAGCAGTCAAACTTTTTAGGAGGTGCTTTTTTATCTGGCCTTGGCTTAATAATGCTTATACTGGTATTCCAATTTGGAGGTATATCAAAACCAGGAATTATAATGATGGCCATTTTCTTAAGTTTTATTGGTGTATTTGGAGGCTTGGTTGCAACAGGTTGGCCATTTGTAATTATGATGACTATGATGGGTATTATTGCACTAGCAGGTATTGTAGTTAATAATGGAGTGGTACTTCTAGATTATACCCAAATATTAATTGATCGTAAAAAGATAAAATTAGGTATTTCAGATGAGGAACTACTGACTCGAGAAGAAGTTACTGATACCATCATAAAAGGTGGTAAAGCAAGGTTACGTCCAGTTATCTTAACAGCAATTACTACTGTTTTAGGATTGATTCCGCTTGCTACAGGATTGAATATTAATTTTATCTCTTTATTCGGAAAGTTTGACCCACAAGTTTATGTTGGTGGTGATAATGTTATTTTCTGGGGTCCATTAGCATGGACGGTAATCTTCGGGTTAATTGTTGCTACATTCCTTACCCTTATTATAGTTCCTGTATTATTCAATATTGTATATCGATTAAAACTAAGGATAAGAGGTTCTCATAAAACTAAAAAAGAAGCCACTGTGAATATAGCTGCTTAAGTACAATTTCATTCAAATAATAACTAAATGTTAGTTCGAATGATTTTGAAGGACGAAAAATTGTATCTCAAGTAATTGAAAAAAGAGGCAAAATATTGCTCTCACAAAAGAATTGAACTAATTACCTTTGCAACTCATAAAATGAGTACATGTACAGAAGTAATACTTGCGGCGAATTAACCGCTTCATATATAGGGAAGGAAGTCACGTTAAGTGGTTGGATTCAAAAAATTAGAGATAAAGGTTTTGTTGCTTGGATTGATCTTAGAGATCGCTACGGAATTACACAATTAGTATTTGATGAAGATAGAACCTCAAAAAAACTATTAGAATTAGCCAGAACTCTTGGCAGAGAAACTGTAATTCAAGTTAAAGGCTCGGTCATTGAACGCGCCTCTAAAAATAAAAATATTCCTACTGGAGAAATAGAAGTTTTAGTTTCTGAATTAACTATTCTAAATGAATCTCTACTTCCTCCTTTTACCATAGAAGATGAAACCGATGGTGGAGAAGATATTCGAATGAAGTATCGCTACCTAGACATAAGAAGAAATCCGGTAAAAGAAAACCTCATCTTTAGACATAAAGTCTCCATGGAGGTAAGAAAATATCTTTCTGACCATGGTTTTATAGATGTTGAAACTCCATACTTAATAAAATCTACCCCTGAAGGTGCACGTGATTTTGTTGTGCCTAGCAGAATGAATGAAGGGCAATTTTATGCCCTCCCACAATCTCCACAAACTTTTAAACAGCTATTAATGGTTGGTGGAATGGATAAGTATTTTCAGATTGTAAAATGCTTTAGGGATGAAGACTTACGAGCAGATAGACAGCCAGAATTTACCCAGATTGACTGTGAAATGGCTTTTGTTGAGCAGGAA
Organism: uncultured Flavobacteriaceae bacterium; assembly: GCA_964440105.1. Taxonomy (GTDB): domain Bacteria; phylum Bacteroidota; class Bacteroidia; order Flavobacteriales; family Flavobacteriaceae; genus Croceitalea. Next base: position 4,817 of record CAYTRI010000017.1, on the reverse strand, counting down.
GATATCTTAAATACGTTTGAGGGTTTAACCAAACATTTACTAAAAGAAATTAAGGGAGTTGAAATCGATAGCTTTCCTAGAATTACTTTTGACGAGGCCATGAAACGCTATGGTAATGACAAGCCAGATATTCGTTTTGGAATGGAGTTTGGCGAACTTAATGAGGTTGCCCAACATAAAGAGTTTAATGTCTTTAATTCGGCAGAGCTAGTTGTGGGAATTGCAGTTCCTAATGGGAATAACTATACCAGAAAAGAGATTGATAAGCTAACAGATTGGGTTAAAAGACCACAGGTAGGTGCCTTAGGAATGGTTTATTGTAGATGCAATGAAGATGGTTCCTATAAATCCTCAGTAGATAAGTTTTATGACCAAGAAGATTTGGCTAAATGGGCTGAGGTCACAGGTGCAAAATCTGGAGATTTAATATGTGTCCTTTCTGGTGATAAAAATAAAGTTCGTACACAGCTAAGTGCTTTACGTATGGAAATGGCAGAAAGACTAGGGCTTAGAAAAGCTGATGAGTTTGCCCCGCTATGGGTTATCGATTTTCCATTGTTAGAACTAGATGAAGAAACTGGCAACTACCATGCGATGCACCACCCTTTTACATCACCAAAACCAGGACAATTAGAATTACTAGATTCAAAACCAGGCGAGGTTAAAGCAAATGCTTATGATTTAGTACTAAATGGAAATGAAATTGGTGGAGGCTCTATTCGTATTCATGATAAAGAAACTCAAGCTACTATGTTTAAACATTTAGGTTTTACACCTGAAGAAGCAAAAGAACAGTTTGGTTTTTTAATGGATGCTTTTCAATATGGTGCTCCGCCGCATGGCGGAATCGCTTTTGGGCTAGATAGATTAGTATCGATTTTAGGTGGACAAGAGACCATACGTGATTTTATTGCATTCCCAAAAAATAATAGTGGTCGTGATGTTATGATTGATGCTCCAGCTAACTTAGACGAGGCACAATTAAAAGAACTTAATTTGAAGTTAGATTTATAATAGCTTTTTAGTTTGATTCTTAAATCGACATGATTTTTAATACTTTTATTAAGAATCATACCCAATATGCCTAATACAAAAGGCTTACTAAAAAAATTCCTAAAATGGAGATATAAAAACATCTCCAACAAGACTTTTGTGCACCTAATGAGCCTATTTGTAGGTTTAATATCGGGATTGGCAGCCGTTACCCTAAAAAACCTTACTTTTTTTATACAGTCCCTGTTGGAAAAAGGAATTGTAATTTCTGAGAATCAATTGTACTTTGTATTACCGGTGATAGGACTAACATTAGTTTATCTCTATGTAAAGTATATTCACAAACACCCTTTAGGGCATGCGGTTTCCTCTATCTTATTTTCTTTATCTAAAAACAAAGGCTTACTCTCTTTAAAAAAAATATATACTCCATTAATTACTGCTCCACTAACTGTAGGCTTTGGTGGTTCTGTAGGATTACTTGGTCCTGCTGTAGAATCTGGTTCTGCATTAAGCTCTAATATTAGCCGCTTATTTCATATTGATGCAAAAACACGTTCGCTATTAATTGCATGTGCATCAGCTGGGGCAATTTCATCAATTTTTCAATCTCCTATTGCAGCAATTGTATTTGCAGTTGAAGTATTTAGTCTAGATTTTACAATGCTTTCTGTACTCCCATTACTATTAGCTTCAATCTCTGGAGTATTAACTTCCTATTTTTTCTTAGGAAATGAAGTGCTCTTCAATTTTTCACTCACAGAAGGTTTTGAACTTAATGATACATTATTCTATGTAATCTTAGGAGTGGGTACAGCTTTTGCATCTATCTATTTTACTAAAATGTATTTTGGAATACTGCGGATTTTTAAACCCCTTAAAAGTCCTAAATACAAACTTTTAGTGGGCGGAATAGCAATAGGTATTATGCTTTACTTTATCCCTCCGCTATATGGCGAGGGTTTCGGTTTTATAAATAACCTTTTAGAAGGAAACCATATTGCTGCTTTAGGAAAAACTCCTTTTGATAACTATTTAGACAATATTTGGATTGTAATTTTATTACTATTCGGTATAACCGTTTTTAAAGCGATTGCGATGACCACGACTTTCGCCGCGGGTGGTGCGGGTGGTGTTTTTATCCCCACTATGGTAATGGGTAGTGCTTTAGGTAATGTGGTGGCAAAAGTGATAAACAATCTTGGTTTTGGATTTGAAGTTTCAGAAAGCAATTTCACGTTAATTGGTATGGCCGGGCTTATTGCAGGTGTAATACATGCCCCATTAACCGCTATTTTTCTTATCGCGGAAATTACAGGGGGATATGAGCTTTTTGTGCCTTTAATGATAACAGCGTCTATTTCATATTTGATTACTAAAAACACTTTGGATTATACTATTTACACAAAGGAATTAGCTAAGAAAGGTGCATTATTAACGCATGATAAGGACCAAAATGTACTTACCTTAATGCAATTGGATGATGTTATTGAGACAAATTTTAAATCTGTTAGTCCAGAGATGACACTTGGCGATATGCTGCACAAATCCGTATCAAAGTCGACCCGCAATATTTTTCCTGTTTTAGATGAAGAAAAGAAAATGGTAGGGATTGTACTTCTAGATGATATTCGAGAATTTATGTTTAATTCTGAAATGTACAATACTATTTTTGTAAAAGACTTAATGCACAGTCCTCCAGAATATATTTTTTATGCAGAAGATGCTATGAAACAAGTAATGACAAAGTTTCAAAATAGTGGAGCATGGAATTTACCAGTAATAAAAGAAGGTAGGTATATTGGTTTTGTATCTAAGTCTAAATTACTAACCGCTTATAGACGAAAACTAATTAATTATTCGCGCTAAAAAATGAAATTTAAACATGTTATAGTACTAATTGTTATCGCTTCTTTTGCATCAATACTTTATGGATTTTCATTAAAATCAGACAATGAATTTTTAGCTAATAGATTTATTGGTTCAGGAACTGTTGGTCTTTTCTTAATTGCAATGCCCTTATTTCTATATAAAGAAAGCAAAGGAAAAAGAATGAAGGATTATATGTTGACCAAAGAAAATATTGAAAAAATGCAAAAAAAAGAAAGCCAAAACACTGAAAATCAATAATTATAACGAAAATTGTCGCCTATTTCATACACTTCTTAGGGAATTGTATTAATTTAGAGTCTCAACATTTATAATTTTTTAATGACTGGCACAGTAAAATTTTTCAACGAATCAAAGGGATTTGGTTTCATCACTAATGATGATACCGGACAAGACATTTTTGTTCATGCTACTGCATTGAACGGCGTTCAACTAAATGAAGGCGACAAAGTAGAATACCAAGAAGAAGAAGGTAGAAAAGGTATGGTTGCAGCTCAAATACAAGTATTATAAAAAGAGCAGCGTAATCAATAATAAAAAACCCTAGCAAATGCTAGGGTTTTTTATTTAGTTTAAATTTCTTTTTTGAATAAAAAATCGTTTCAATAATTCTGAAGCTTCCTTTTCCATAATACCAGAAACTACCTCAGTTTTTGGATGAAGTGTGGTCCCCATTACATTATACCCTCTTTCCAAATCAGCTGCTGCATATACTATTTTTGATATTTGACTCCAATATAAAGCACCTGCACACATTTGACAGGGCTCTAATGTCACATATAGTGTGCAACCTGTTAAATACTTTCCGCCAATAAAATTTGCAGCAGAAGTGATAGCTTGCATCTCTGCGTGGGCTGTAACATCGTGCAATTGTTCCGTAAGATTATGAGCTCTACCGATTATTCTATCCTTAGCAACAATTATTGCTCCTACTGGAACTTCTCTTTGTTCAAAAGCAAGCTCAGCTTCCTGAATAGCTTTCTTCATAAAGTAATTATCGTCAAAAGGGTTTTCCATTGCTAAGTCTTATTAGAGATTTTCAAAACTACAAATCTGAAGGAAACATTAAATATTTAAATATGGGTATTTTTGCTTTTTAGCAATATTGAAAAAACTACTTAATCATATAAATTCACCTCGCGACCTTAAACTATTAAAAAAAGGTCAACTGCCAAGTTTGGCAAAAGAACTCCGCGAATTTATTATTGATATTGTTGCTACCAAAGAAGGTCATTTAGGAGCTAGTCTCGGTGTAGTTGAACTGACTATTGCATTGCATTACGTTTTTGATACTCCAAACGACAAACTTATCTGGGATGTTGGCCACCAAGCTTATGGACATAAAATCTTAACTGGTAGAAAGGAAATTTTTGAAACTAATAGGCAATTAAATGGTATAAGCGGTTTCCCAAAACGGAGCGAAAGTAACTACGACGATTTTGGAACTGGACATAGTTCTACCTCTATATCCGCCATTTTGGGCATGGCAATGGCTTCCCAATTAAAAGGCGATTTAAAAAAACAACATATTGCAGTAATAGGTGATGCTTCCATCGCAAGTGGAATGGCATTTGAAGGACTTAATCATCTTGGGGTCACCAACGCTAACGTACTTATTATTCTAAATGATAATGCTATTGGTATTGACCCAAGCGTTGGTGCCTTAAAAAAATATCTTACCAATGTAAAAAAAGGAATAGCAAAAGATGAAAACATCTTTGAATGTTTAAATCTCAACTATTCTGGTCCTATAGATGGACATGACCTCCCCACTATACTAAAAGAATTGAAGAGACTTAAAAAAGTAGAAGGTCCACGCCTATTACATATAATTACAACCAAAGGAAAAGGATTAAAACAAGCGGAAGAGAATCAAGTAATTTACCATGCCCCAGGGAAATTTGATAAAGAAACAGGAGAACTCAAAAAAAAGG
>CAYTRI010000016.1:0-25483 GCA_964440105.1 uncultured Flavobacteriaceae bacterium | reverse complement strand
CCATCGAGAAGGAGTTGTTTGTTCTCCGAGTCTACGGTATTTACATACGCCCTAACCAATTCTATTCTATTCTTTTCCCAAAACCAATTTTCATAGGGTTGTATATGATCAAATTTCATATGACCCATGTATACATACATAAGGGCGGTTCTAGAAAAGAAATAATCTGTTTCGGCAGAAACGATTATAATTCTTTTATCCGAAAGCTTTCGGATATGTCTTGCAGCTGAAACACCGGCAATTCCATTTCCTATAATAACAATGTTTTCCATTGGCTTTAATTGGTTATTTTTAATGTCGTCTCTAAAGATATGAACTTAACAGATACCGTTAATTTAGAAAGAATTTAAATTTATAGAGTTATTGTAAGGTTATTATATTCATTACGTACTTGTAATGCTCTGATTTGTAAAATCTTAAATAATTCATAAAATTTTAGAATTGATGTAGGTAGTTGGAAATAGGCACGACTGATGCACAAGATTTTAATCAGCTAAATACTATAAAATGAAAAAAAGATTAACACTAACCATATTAGCCTCTATACTACTATTTCAGTTTAGCATGGCTCAAAACGTTTCGGATTTCTTTTCTAAAGCAGATACTTTCTTTGCAGAGTATGTAAAGAATGGGAAAGTAGCTTATAAAACTATTAAAGAAAACCCAAGCTCACTAAATGAGTTGGTTGATTTAGCAAATAGTATATCAGTTTCTAAAAGTGATAAGAACACTTATCAAGCCTTCTGGATTAATGGGTATAATCTGTCTGTTATTAAAGGTGTCGTAGCTAATTATCCAATTAAATCTCCTTTAGATAAAGCTGGTTTTTTTGATAAGACAAAATATGATATAGGAGGAAAAAGTATCACACTAAATGATATTGAGAATAAATTATTAAGAGGAAACTTTCCTAAAGAGGCACGATTTCATTTTGTTCTTGTTTGTGCAGGCTTAGGTTGTCCTCCAATTATAAGTAATGCATATTTGCCAAATACTTTGGAAAGTCAATTGCAAAAACAAACAGAAATAGCTTTAAACAATCCAAGCTTCATAAAAGTAAAAGGCAAAAAAGTGCAACTTTCACAACTTTTTGAATGGTATAAAAGCGATTTTACTCAAGGTGGGAAAAGTCAAATCGATTATGTAAATCAATATAGAAAAGAAAAAATTGATTCAGGAGCTAAAATAGGTTACTACCCTTACGACTGGACCTTAAACGACATCAAATAATTAAACAACAATCTTTTAAAAACAACTAAAATGAAAATTTTTAAAAACCATATTCTTATGGCTGGGCTTCTTTTGTCCACACTTAATTTAATTGCGCAAGATGATATTGATGATGGGGGAAGTGTTATTCAGAATTTAACACCATCAAAACTGATAGGAAAAGGACAATGGGACCTTAAACTATTCAATAATCTATATACACAGGACGATAGTACTTTTGAAGATGAGATAGGTATAAGACAAAATTTCTTTACCTCAACTTTAGAGATATTTACAGGTGTTTCCGATAGTAAAAGAGTGAATATTGGTCTTATAGCTGAATATAGAGCCAATGGACGGGATTTTCTTCAGGAAGATGGTAGCTTTGAAAGGAGAAACACAAATGGCCTTACCTCAATTGCGCCATCCATTAAATTTGTGCCGTTTAAAAATGTAGGTAATTTTTCAATTCTGAGCTCTTTTTCCATACCATTGGTAAGCGATGAAGTAGACAGAGATTCTGGAGTTTTCCTAGATCAAAATGGATTTACATGGCAAAATCGCTTCTTCTATGATTATACTTTCCCAGGAAAAAAATGGCAGTTATTTACAGAATTAAATACGGAGCTTAATTTTGGCGATAAAGATGAAAGTTTTGCAAATAACAGTTTAAACCTTGTTCCAGGCGTTTTCCTAAGTTATTTTCCAAGTTCCAAATTTACGATTCTAGCTTTAGCTCAACACAATCAACGTTTGGATTTAGGGAATGAATTCACCCAGAACTTTACTTCATTAGGTGGTGGTACTAAATATCAATTAACTAAAGAACTCAACGTAGAATTCCTTTACACAAACTTTGTAAGGGGAGAAAATACAGGTCTTGGAGAAACTTTTAACATAGGTTTACGGGCAGTTTTTTAGTCTTTCGAATACAAAACAAGTATTTTAGAAGTCTTAACTTTTTATCTATGAAAAGATTAGGGCTTCTTTTTTTATGCCTACTTCAGTTTTCTTGTAAAAGTCAAATTGAAGAAAAAATAAATGGAGTCAGTTTTGTGGCCTCTCGTGATAAGATAATACAAGCTAATGTCGACCCGGTAATAAGGGTAAATGCTAATCACGCAGCTATTATGCCTTTTGGCTTTATTCGTAGCTTAAGTTCACCCAATGTAGTTTTTAATACAGATAGACAATGGTATGGAGAGACTAGAGTTGGGGCTAAACAATACATAGAATTACTGCAAAAGAACAAAGTTAAGATAATGCTCAAGCCACAAATATGGGTTTGGAGAGGAGAGTTTACAGGTCAAATGACTATGCAATCTGAAGAAGATTGGAATACCTTAGAAACAACATATTCTGACTTTATCTTAACCTATGCAGAACTAGCTGAAGAAACTAAAGCAGACATCTATTGTATTGGTACTGAATTGGAAGAATTTGTAAAAAACAGGCCTGAGTTTTGGAAAATACTCATAAAAAAAGTGAGAAACATATACAAGGGAAAGCTTACTTACGCTGCTAATTGGGACGAATACACAAGAACACCATTTTGGAAACAATTGGATTATATAGGGGTTGACGCTTATTTTCCTTTAAATGAAGAAAAATTGCCTACCCAACAACAAATGCAGGATGGTTGGCAAAAATGGAAAATGAAATTGGAAGAAGTTTCTACCCAAAATAATAAATCGATTCTTTTTACTGAATTTGGGTACCGTAGTATGGATTATACTGCAAAAAAACCATGGTTAGTTGATAGAAATGAAATGGCAGTAAACCTTAAAGCACAAGAGGATGCCACAAAAGCAATCTTTGAGGAATTTTGGACGGAAGATTGGTTTGCTGGAGGTTTTGTTTGGAAGTGGTTTATTCATCATGAAAAATCTGGTGGATTTGAAGATAATAGGTTCACTCCTCAAAATAAACCAGTAGAAAATGTAATTAGAAACTATTATGGCGACTACTAAGTAAAATGTTTTCGCAACATGTTTAGGAATAGCTATTGCTTTTTTTTCTTTTTTCTAGTAATCTTGGTTTCTTCTTGTAATTCGGATGATTCGCAATTAATAATAGAAGCAAACCTAGCTAAAGACATAACAAATAGAGAATTTGTAGTTGATAATGTTATAGCATGTGCAGCTAGTAACATGGATTTTAATGTGGTGAGTATTTTTTTATACCCAAGAGAAAGTGTTACTAATATTAGTTTTTACGAAACCGAATCAGTTGATGTTGATAAAAATGATTTCTCTGCTTATTCAAAAGGAGAAGGTGAGTTAATTGATGTTTTTAATGGATACTTATTGAAATATGAGATTGTTCCAGAAAAAGAAAAATGGATAATAGTAACTTTTGAAGAAGAAGACAAAGTTCATCTATCCAACCCTATACGATTAAAGCAAAATACAAAGCCTACCGAATATTTGCCAGAAAATGTAACGGTAGTATCAAATTCTATAATGCCAATATTTATATGGCAAGACGGTATGTTTAATGATTCTAAAATATATTTTCATGTAATCTCTAATAGTAATAATGATTTACTCTCAGGGACATATACTTTTGATAAAATGTTTCAATTTTATAATCTGGATAATGTAGTTTTAAATATTACAGAACAGGAACCTTCAGATTTAGATATAGGGTCTGATTATAGTTTTACATTATTGGCAGTTAGCGAAGATAACTGGGTAAATCTATTTTCTGAGATTACATTTAATGTTCAATAGCGTGCAATGATTATATTTAAACAAAAAAGTTGAGAATTGTAATCAGATATTATCTATTCATTCTATATCTACTATCTACTATAGCTATTAGTGCACAGGTAACTGTTGCTGATGTAAAGTTTCAAGGAAATAAAAAGACTAAAACCGACTTTTTAAGAAATTTTGTTTTGCTAAAATCTGGTTCTGAATTAGATTCTTCTTTGATTAAAAAAGATATTAATAGACTCAAACGACTGCCAGCAATTGCTCACGCATATTTTCAGGTATTTGAAGCTGATGAATCTGGGAAATACAATGTTTTTTATGGTATTGAAGAAAATTACACCGTAATTCCTTTTGCAAATGTATACACTTCAAGTAACGATGAATTTGCTTTTAGAGTAGGCTTACAAGAGTTTAATTTTTTAGGCAGAAATATTACACTTGGTGGGTTTTATCAATATGATGTTTTTAATTCATTTGGAGCAAACTTTAGAGCACCATATTTATTTTCTAACAAGTTGGGTTTAGCATTAAATTATCAAGATTTAACAACTCAAGAACCCGTGTTTTTAGAGAACGGGACTGCGGATTACCGTTACAATAATGAATCAGTTGAGGTTTTGGCACTTTATGAATTTAATTTTAAACACCGTGTTGAATTTGGTGTAAATTTTTTCACAGAAGATTATACTTATTTATCTGGGGCAACAGATGTAGCTGTTCCACAAAATTTAAAAGTCGATAAATACCTCTATAAACTGATTTATGATTTTAATAATATTGACTATTACTACCACTACCTTTCAGGCTTTAGAAGTACATTAAATTTACAATTAGTTCGTAGTCAAGATCAGACTTTGCCAAATTTTACAATAGGGTTCAATGATTTTTTATATTTTTTGAGAGTTGGGGAGAAAGGAAATTGGTCTAATCGTTTACGATTAGGAGTATCCAGTAATCTAGAAACCCCCTTTGCGCCTTTTGCAGTTGACAACAACTTAAATATTCGTGGAGTTGGTAATATAATTGATCGCGGTACGGCAGCTATTGTTTTAAATACAGAATATAGGCATACACTAATAGATAAAGATTGGTTTGTGTTACAGGGAAATATTTTTGTGGATGGGGGTAGTTGGCGTAATCCAGGGGGAGATTTTGGAGATTTTGCAGATGACCAAAACCTAAGAGTATATCCTGGTTTAGGAATTAGGTTTATTCACAAGCGCATCTTTAATGCAATCTTTCGTATAGATTATGGTCATGGAGTTACTAAAGATGCTACCCGCGGAATTGTTTTTGGAATTGGTCAATATTTCTAATCAAAAGTGTAAGTCTTTTCTGTATTAAAACGATATTTAAATGCATTTCATCGATTTTTTTTGCACTTCATCGATAATTGTGCATATTTGTAATGCATCCCACGTGCAAATATTTTTACAATGAAAATAATTTTTTCCTTTTTTTTGATGCTATGTTCTATGACAATACTAGGACAAGCAAATGAAAACGTTGTAGTTGCTGAAAACGGTGATGGTATTTTTTCGATACTTAGAAAGCAAGGACTGAATCCAGCTAAGTATTATGCAGAGTTTGTTAAGTTGAATGAAAAAAATTTAAGAAATGGAAGCGAACTACATTTAGGGAGAGAATATATTATTCCTTATGCAGAAGACTCATTTAAAAGAACCGCAATTCAAGTACAAGCAGATAAAAAAGAAGAAGAGTCAATATTTAAAGCAGAATTAGCAACTATATCACCTAAAAGCACCAAACTTAAAAATGCTGTAATTTATCTTATTTCTGGTAATAGCCTTACCGAAAAATCATCAGTAAATAGAATCGCAGATGAAATCACATTGAATTTAGCTCAAGAATTGATGGTGCATGGTGCTCAAGTATATCTAATAGAGAGCGAAGAAGATGATAAACATTTTCTAGTTAAAGAAGCTCAGAATAAAAATACGGAGGGAGCAATGGCAGATTTAAGCCAAATGCAAGAATATGTAGAAATTATTAATAAAAAGTATTTAAAGCACCATGGTAAATACCAACGGTTGCTAATTACAAGAGTTAATACTAATATTACTGAGAAGCATTGTGAAGTATCTGTTTATCATCATAATTCTAGTGAAGATGGTAGAAGTATAGCTGCTAACATACAGCGTGTTTTTAATGAGAATAGTATAGAGAGCAAACCTTTTAAAGAATATACAGAGATTTTTACTGATAAAAATAATTTATACCTAGCAAAAAATGCATTGCCAGCCATTACTTTAATTGAAATTGGTAAAGGGAAAAAACCAACAATTGAAGATGGTATTCTTGTAAAATCAAATCAAGAATTATTATCCAATCTTATTACAAGTGGTGTTTTAAATGACTATGCAGATTTAGAAATTGAAAAATAGCTGTTAGATTTGCTCAAAAAAGATTGAGCAAAACACTTTTCTTCCTTTCTATTATTATTAATTGCTTTATTCTTAGGGCACAAGATTCGCTAAAAACAGTGATTGCTGAACAGGGCGATGGTATTTATTCTCTACTTAGGAAAAATGGTGTTAATCCTACTAAGTTTTACAATGCTTTTATTGAAGTAAATAAAACTACACTCTCAGAGGAAGAATTTTTGAGAATTGGTCAATCCTATTTTATTCCTAATACAACTCAATTTAGTAAAGTTAAAAAAGTAAACCTAAGAGCTATTAAAGAGTATCCAATTTTTGGAGAAGATTTTGCTCAAGTAGATTCTCTAAGTAACCGTTTAGATGACAATATCTATTATTTGGTTTCTGGTCATGGCGGACCTGATCCAGGAGCAGTAGAAAATTATGATGGAAAGTTAATTGCTGAAGATGAGTATGCATATGATATAACACTGCGCTTAGCACGCGAATTAATTTCGCATGGTGCTGAGGTTTTTTTAATTATTAAAGATGAGAATGATGGTATTAGAGATGGCAGAAAATTAGAGTTGGATACTGATGAAGTTACGTATCCTAACAAGGAAATCCCATTAAACCAGTTAGCAAGACTAAAACAAAGAGTTAAAGCGGTTAATGAATTATACAAGCAAAATTTAGGAAAATATCAACGGTTGATTGTTACTCATGTAGATAGTAGAAGTAAAGGAACAAACATAGATGTCTTTTTTTACCATCACGAAAAAAGCAAAAATGGGAAACGTTTAGCTGAAAGCATTCATCGAACATTTCAAAAAAAGTACGCTAAATTTCAACCCAATAGAGGTTATCAAGGAACATTTGAAGACCGTAGTGACCTTTATTTGGTAAAAAAGACCTTGCCTGCAATGGCATATATAGAGGTAGGGAATATTCGAAATAAAAAAGACCAAAGGCGTATTCTTGACCCAGATAATCGGCAAGCTCTTGCTAAATGGATTTCAGAAGGTGTTATTTTGGATTTTGAAACTTCTACGTCTTTTGATAAGTAATATGTTAAAAAACTTACGCCAATAGTTTTTTAGAATAGTAGCTGTATAACTCTTCTGGACTAGCACCTAAGTAGTTTTTTAAATGAATCACCCCAAAATGAAACTGTACTCGTAGCCATCCTTTTTTGCGGTATTTTCTGGCTGAAGTAATAACTTTTTGAGGCAATATTGTAAAACTTGTTGTTTTATATAAGCGTGATATAAATTCGCTGTCCTCATAAATCATGTAGTTTTCATTAAAACCGTTGCTTTCTTCAAAAAGAGTTTTAGTGATAAACAAAGATTGATCTCCACCTCTACATAATGTGTGGTTTATTCTAGAGAGCCATCCAAAAAACTGTAGAATAGGATTTTTAGAATCGAATTGCATTCTAAAACAGCCTGTTTCTGCTCCGTTTAAATGTGATTTTAAAATTAGCTCATCAAAATTTTTAGGAGGAAAAGTATCTGCGTGCAAAAAATAAAGTAATTCACCAGAAGCTTCTTTTGCACCATAATTTAGTTGTCTAGCACGTCCTTTTTTGCAAGACAGAAGGTTAATGTTAAACTTTTTAAGGATAGATTTGGTGTTGTCTGTGCTACCACCATCAACAATAATTACTTCTTTTATAGTATTGGAAGAGCTGTTTTCTTTAAGATATGTGATTAGCTTTCCAATGGTAGTTGCCTCATTTAAAACCGGTACAATAATACTAATTTGGGGATTCACTCCTTTATTCATCAACGCGAAAAGTTACCCATAATAAGTAGCAAGAGCTCCCTAAAACTTACAGCAGTAACACTAAATTTCTTTGAGTAATTCCTTAAATAATTTAATCATTTTAGGCTCTGTTTTACCAGCAATTTCAATTATTTCTTGAATATTAACTGGTTGCAAATTATCAGGGTCGCATTCATCCGTTAATACTGAAACTGCAACTACAGGCAATCTTAGATGATTAGCAACAATGATTTCTGGTACGGTACTCATACCAACAGCATCTGCTCCAATTATTTTTAACATTCGGTACTCTGCTTTTGTTTCTAATTGTGGGCCAATAACAGATGCGTAAACCCCTTTTTGCAGAGATATCGATTCTCTATCTGCTATTTTTTCTAGCTTTTGTCGCATCTCTAAATCATAGGGTTCCATCATATCAACAAAACGGTCTCCAAATTCAGCTACATTTTTAAACGCTAATGGAGAACCTCCCTGCAGATTTATATGATCTTCAATAAGCATTATGTCGCCCTTCTTGTAATTCAAGTTTATTGCTCCAGCAGCATTAGAAACAAATAATTTTTTAACCCCTAGTTGATGCATAACCCTAATGGGGTATGTAACGTCTGAAAAATCATAACCTTCATACAAATGAAATCTACCTTGCATAACGACCACTTTTTTATTGCCAATAGTTCCATAGATTAATTTTCCTGTATGAAATTCAACCGTAGCTAGAGGGAAATATGGAATATGGTTATAATGCGCTTCTATAGGATTGCTTATCTCATCTACAAGTTGTCCTAGGCCAGTTCCTAGTACAATACCAATCTCTGGTGCATCAAAACCTTTTGTTTTTAAATGTGCTACTGATTCGTCTAGTTGTTTTTGAGTCATCTCTTTATATTTTTTAAAAAAGGTTGAAAAGCATCGATATTGCAAATGTCTTCGTACAAATCAACATCATTTCTAGTGTCTAAAGTGCTGTAATTTTCACCCTCTAAATCTTGTAATGTATGTTTTAATACATTTCCAGTTCCCCATGCTTTATTTTTAAATAGTTTTTCATGTAATGAGGTCATGCCTAATAAATAGTAACCTCCGTCTTCTGCTGGGCCAATTACAAATTCATTTTTATTTAGGCTTGTAAATGCTTTTTTAAGGTCATTTTCAGAAAGGTCAAACATGTCACTGCCAATAATGCAGATTTTTTTATACCCGGCCTTAAAACCGTCTTCAAAGGCATTAGACATACGTTCTCCTAAATCAATCCCTTCCTGTAACTTTTTTGTAAATTTTTTTGAATCCCAGATATCATCTTCCCAAACTTCTTCTGAATACAATACTTGTTTATCTAAAAGAAGGTTCTTTGTTATTGCTACGGTATGATTTAATAAGAATTTATAAATGTCTAACGCAGTTTTATCGCCTACTGTAGCAGCTAGTCTTGTTTTGCATTTTCCTAATTCTGGGTTTCTAGTAAAAATTAGAAGAAGGTTATTAGAAGTTCTCTTCAAGTGTTTTAGATTTGGTTGTATAAATTTTTTCCGCATTGGTCAATAATTTGCCCCAATGTTTACTAAAAGCGTGTACTTTTTCTGTTTTTTTATTTTGGTTATCAAAAACTGGATTTCCATCATTTTTCCATTCAAATATTCCCCCATAAAGGTTTTTAACATTAGAATATCCTGCTTTAAGTAGTTTTTCTCCAATGTTTTCTGAACGAACACCAATAGAGCAATAAACTACAATTGCAGCATTTTTATCTGGAAAATTAGTTGCAATAGAATCGATTTCAAATTGTTTATGCCCTACCCAAATGGCGTTTTCAATTCTACTAACATCATATTCTTCTTTTTTTCTTGTGTCTAGTAAAACTAAATTTTTAGAAGACTTTAATTCATCTATAGAGATATATTCAACAGTATTTTTATTGAATTTTTCAAGTGTTTTATCAATGCTCTTTTGTGAAAATGAACTGCTAAAACAAAATATTATAAGTAAACTTAAAATTAAGCGCATGTAGTAAAATTCAACAGCAAAGATACTATTATAATAAAAGTATTTAATTTTTATATTTATGATTCTTATTCAAAAATATACTTCAAGATGATTAGAATATTTTTATCTACCCTATCCATTTTGTTTCTTGTTAGTTGTATAGAAAAAGATAATCAGAAAGAGAAAACCAAAGATTTAGTAGCGACTAGCTATCAAGAAAAATTTCGCCCTCAGTTTCATTTTACTCCAAAAGAAAGCTGGATGAATGACCCTAATGGGTTAGTTTATAATGATGGCGTTTACCATCTTTTTTATCAATATTATCCCAATGCTACTGTTTGGGGACCAATGCATTGGGGTCATGCTACTAGTGAAGATATGGTACATTGGGAACACAAGCCAATAACACTTTATCCAGATGAAAAGGGATTTATTTTTTCTGGAAGTGCAGTAGTAGATAAAGAAAATACTTCTGGTTTTGGAGAAGACGGTAAAATTCCTCTAGTAGCTATTTACACTTATTTTAGATTAGATATTGAAAAAAAGGGAGGCGTAAATACGCAGACACAGGGAATTGCTTATAGCTTAGATAATGGAGCTACTTGGACAAAGTATGAAGACAATCCGATAATAGATAATAAGGTTTTAAAAGATTTCCGTGATCCAAAGGTCTTTTGGCATGAGGATACTAAAAGCTGGATAATGGCCTTAGTTGCAGGTGATCATGTAAAGTTTTACCGTTCTTTAAATTTGAAAGAATGGGATAATATTAGTGATTTTGGAAAAGACCAAGGTTCGCATGGAGGCGTTTGGGAATGCCCAGACCTTTTTAAGTTAAAAGTTGAAGGTACAGATGAGGAGAAATGGGTGCTAATAATTAGTATAGGTTCTGGAGCGCCAAATGGTGGTAGTGGCTCCCAATATTTTGTGGGTGATTTTGATGGTACAACATTTACATCTAATCAAAAGGAATTTAAATGGTTAGATTGGGGAACGGATAATTATGCAGGAGTAACATATAACAATACACCTAATGGAGATAGGGTTTTTATTGGTTGGATGAGTAATTGGCAATATGCTTTATCTACGCCAACAGATAATTGGAGGAGTGCAATGACTTTGCCAAGAAAGTTAAGTTTAAAAAAATATGGGAGTTCCTATTTGTTACATAATTACCCTTTAGAAAGAACTAATGAAATAATAGAAGCTTCGGATAAAAAGACTATTGAAATTTCTGCCAGTGATATAACTACCCTAAGTTTTGATAATTTAAATCAAAACCAGATATCATTTAAAACAAGTTCTAGAGATTTTGAGTTTACACTTTCAAATAAAATAGGCGAAGCGTTATCAGTTAAGTTTGATGCCGTTTCAAAATTAGTAATGATTGATAGGACTAAGTCTGGTCTAAAAGATTTTCAACCAGAGTTTGGAAATAAATTACACTATATGCCTATTAATGAATTGCCCGATAATGATTGCGAAGTCCGAATTTTAATGGACAAGTCCTCAATGGAATTGTTTATTAATAATGGGCAATATGTGATGACAGAACAACTTTTCCCAACTGAAGATTATACAGAAATTCAAATTAAAAACAAATCGGATAAACCACTTGAGTTTAAGGATTTTCATGTAGATAAAGTCTCATCTATTTGGGAATAGATTATCTAATTTATATACTGAATTAGGCTATTCAATAGAAGTATTAGAGAAAATAAGACTGTAGCATACCAAAATAGATATCCCAATTTTTCATCGATAGTGTTCATGTTGGTTGAATTTTGTGTTTATTCTCGCTTTTTGGTGAATCTAAATTATAGAAAAGAATAGCTTAAAAAAGGACTACTATATACCTAGCTACAAGTACTATGTAGTTGGTAGAAATTGCATTATAAATGGTTTTTAACTTTGATTAAAATTAGCTAATGAATTTTGGAGAAATTGATAATAAGATTTCCAAGAATATGCAAAAACTAGGTGTTCCAGCTATTCGCATATCGTTTGCAATTATTTTTTTCTGGTTTGGAATATTAAAACCACTTGGTCTTTCTTCTGCAGAGCCATTATTAAAAGCTACTGTAGCTTGAATCTCATTTGGAGAGCCAGATTTATGGTTGTCAATAATTGGTTGGTGGGAAGTTCTAATAGGACTTACTTTTTTATTTAGAAATACTACTAGAATTGCAATTGGATTATTATTTCTTCAAATGCTAGGTACTTTTATGCCACTACTTTTTTTGCCAGAAATCACTTTTCAGAACGGCAACTACCTATTGCCAACATTAGAAGGGCAATACATTATAAAGAATGTAATGATAATTTCTGCTGCCTTAGTAGTAGGGGGTAAGTTTTACAAAACAAAAAATTAAGCTAGCGGATTTCCTTTTAATCGCTTTTCAATTTTCTTTTTCTTCTCCGTAATACGCTTCATTACGTCCATAAGATTAGAATCTTTGGTCTCTTTATATATTTCATTTATGGATAAGATAAGGGCTTTAGCCTCTCTAGACGCAGCTACACGGTCACTAGTAGACATGTGACTTAATGTTCTTCCTACAAACTCATCTGCCTTTTCAAGTAATTCTTTGGTCATTTTTGTGTAAAATTATGTGGTAATCTATAAAAAAAATGTAAGGTTACCATATTTTGTATCGATAGAATCATCAGTATTTGATATTTATAAAAATTTTAAGATTTCTATTTTGTATCAAAATCAAATTTTATTATGCAAAAAACCCCGAAAATCTCGGGGTTTTTTGTGGTACCTCCAGGAATCGAACCAGGGACACACGGATTTTCAGTCCGTTGCTCTACCAACTGAGCTAAGGTACCTTTCTGCCCTTTGTAAGGGGCTGCAAATATAATTTCAAATTTGTGATATCCAAACAAAAACTTTAAAAATCACCTGCCTTTTTTTACAAATAGGCATCTTTGTAATATGAATCTTGTCGTCGACATAGGAAACACGCGTATAAAATTTGCAATTTTTGAGAATCGAAAATTAGTAATTGATGAAAAAATAGAATCTGGAATCTTCCTAACTAAAGTTAAAGAACTGTTTGAAGCTTTTCCCAAAATTGATAATGCCATTATTTCTTCGGTAAAGAAGCTAGACAAAGAAGCAGACGTTCTGTCTTTATTTTGTAAAGTTCATGTGTTATCTCATACATCAAAAACACCATTTAAAAATAGCTACGCAACTCCAAATACTTTGGGGGTAGACAGAATAGCTTTAGTAACCACAGCTTTTTATGACTATCAACGTAAAAATGTATTAATAATAGATGCAGGAACATGTATTACTTATGATGTTATTAATAATTATGGCGAATACCTAGGAGGAGCCATTTCTCCTGGTTTACTAATGCGTTATAATGCAATGCACAATCAAACAGACGGACTTCCTTTATTACGCCCAAATGAATTATTAGACTTTGTTGGGAACACTACTGAGAGCAGTATGCATAGTGGGGTTGTTAATGGAACTACACAAGAAGTTGATGGTGTAATTGAACAATATAACCAACGCTTTAAAGATTTAACAGTTATTTTAACAGGCGGCGACGCTCATTTTTTTGCGAAACGGCTAAAAAATTCCATATTTGCGAATTCTAAATTTCTGTTGGAGGGGTTAAATTACCTGCTGGAATACAATAAAAGCTAGATGATTAAGAATTTTTTGATTTCCTGTGTATGCCTAATTTCTTTTAGTATTTATGCACAAAATGGAACTGTTTCTCCATATTCTTATTTTGGTATAGGAGATGCTCGTTCTAATGGAACAGTAGAAAATCAAATGATGGGTGGTCTGCAAATGTATGGAGACAGTATTCACATTAATCTTCGTAATCCTGCTGCATACTCTAGGTTAGCCCTAACAACGTATACTGCGGGTATTTCTAATACTACCTTGCGTTTAAGAGACTTTCAAGAACAGCAAAACACTTCAGTAACTAATTTAGATTACTTAGCTATAGGTTTTCCAATTGCAAATAAAGTAGGGGTTGGTTTTGGATTAATGCCTTATTCCTCTGTTGGGTATAATTTAACTTCAATTCAAGGCGAAACAACAAATATTTTCTCAGGTTCAGGCGGATTAAATAGAGTTTACATGTCAATCGGTTTTGAACTGATTAAGAATTTAAGTTTAGGTGCAACCATAAATTATAATTTTGGTACTCTAGAATATGGGCGTTTACAAAGTATAGAAGATGTCCAGTTTGGAACAATAGATAATCGAGAATCACTTATTAAAGGCTTTGATTTTAATTATGCTGCAGATTACAGGAAGGAAATAGGTGAGAAATATACCTTTTTTGCTCATGCGGGAGTAGATACACAAGTGAATTTAGTTTCTAAAAACACGCAAAGGATAGGTTCTTTTTCTACAGCAAACGGACAAGAAATTGAAGTTATAGATGTAAACCTAGACACACAAAACCTTAGAAATACAGAATTAAAGATTCCTACAAATTCAACTCTAGGACTAGGTTTTGGAGAGGAAAAGAAATGGTTTATGGGTGCTGAATACAGTTTCCAGCAATTAAGTTCTTTTGAAAATACATTTTTAAGAATAGAAAACGTAACTTATAATGATGCGAGTAGTATAGGTTTTGGAGGCTATTTTATACCTAATTATAGCTCTTTTACTAATTACTTTAGTAGAATAACATATAGGGCTGGTTTACGCTATGACCAAACGGGAATGATTGTTAATAATAAAGAGATTAACAACTTTGGCATAACTTTTGGATTTGGTCTACCGTTGGGAAGCAATTTTTCTAATTTAAACCTAGGTTTTGAACTTGGCAGAAGAGGTACCACAGATGCCGGGTTAATAGAAGAAAGTTACTTTAAAGTAAATGTGGGACTTTCTTTAAACGACAAATGGTTCATTAAAAGAAAGATAAACTAACAGCATGTTTTTTCTTAAATTGATAAATAACATTTGATAAACAATTAGTTAAGAGAAACATTTTATAAAAATTTGTACATTAACCACTTTAAAAATATAAAAATGAAAACTAAACTCTACTTAACGATGATAGCGATACTTATGTCGATAGGATTAAGTATGGCACAAGCTCAAAATCCTGAGTGTATGACTAATCTTTCAATCTATGCGGAACATGCCAAGGTGAAGAATTATGATGCAGCTTATGAACCATGGAAAAAAACTTATGATGCTTGTCCAGATATAAACAAAGCAAACTTCTCTTTAGGGGAAAAGATTTTAAAGTTTAAAATCAAAAACTCTACGGGAGCAGATAAAGATGGGTTTGTACAGGATTTATTGGCTATGTATGATGATAGTAACAAATACTTTCCTGCTAAGTATACCAAAACTGCAGTACTCGAAGATAAAGTTGTTTTTAAAAGTGATGAAAATTTAGCTTCTGATCAGCAGTTTTATGATATGATTAAGCCATCGTTTGATTCAGACTTAAAGAGCTTTACAAATCCAAAAGTATTATACATATATTTTTCTAGCTTAGTGAATTTACATAACGCTGGTAGCAAAGATTTGCAAGAAGTTTTTGATGTGTACGATGATGTTAATTCTCAAAATGAGGTAATTAATAAAGGATATACAGATAAAATAAATAAATATATCCAAAAAGAGGAGACTGGAGCTACACTTACTTCTAAAGAGCAAAGGTACTTAAAGGCTTATACACGTAATTCTGAGTTGTTAGGTAAAGTTTCTGGGAGTATAGATGCTAAACTTGGAGCTCTAGCAGATTGTACTAATTTAATTCCATTATATCAAAAGAGTTTTGATGCTAAGAAGAATGATATTAAATGGGTAAAAAGAGCAGTTGGTAGAATGTATAATAAAGAATGTACAGATGACCCAATGTTCCAAAAGTTATTTGAACAACAGTTGGCAATGGATCCTTCTGCAGACGCATACTTCTATTCTGGGGTGCTAAAATCTAAGTCTGGCGATTCTAATGGTGCAGTAGCTGACTTTAACAAGGCTGTAGAATTAGAGTCTGATAGCAATAGAAAATCTGATATTTTATACAAGATTGCTACAATGATGAAAAGAAGAGGGAGTAAATCTCAAGCAAGAAATTATGCGCAGAAAGCACTTAACGCTAATCCTTCAAAAGGTAATGCTTATTTACTAATTGCTGGATTATATGCTAGCAGTGCGAATGCTTGTGGTACAACTGCTTTTGAGAAAAGAGCTATTTATTGGAAAGCTGCAGATATGGCAAGAAAAGCAGCGAGAGTAGACCCATCAATAAGCGGTAGAGCTAGACAAGCGGCATCTTCTTACAGTGCAAAGGCACCAGACAAAACCATGATTTTTAATGCAGGAATGGCTGGAAAAACTGTAACTTTTAACTGTTGGGTTGGTGGTAGTATCAAAGTGCCAAATTTATAAGGAGTGTTAAACACTTTAAAAAATAAGATAAGATTAATTGCCACGGTTTTTACCGTGGCAATCCTTTTTATAGCATGCCAAGACAATTACAAAAGGGTGGGAGATGAAGCTGCTGCTAATATTTACCCTGCAGGTGTAGCTAAGAATTTTACTTTAACACATTCCGAAACCATAAAGGAAT
This sequence comes from uncultured Flavobacteriaceae bacterium, assembly GCA_964440105.1. GTDB lineage: Bacteria > Bacteroidota > Bacteroidia > Flavobacteriales > Flavobacteriaceae > Croceitalea. The sequence goes on along the minus strand of CAYTRI010000016.1, from coordinate 8,830 downwards.
TAAGCAATCAAGATTCGTCTGCAACTCAAGTTAAATTTGTACTTAAGAGTCCATTAAATGAAAATTATGAAAATCTATCATTTAGACATTTAATTTTTCCGGAAGGGTTGCAGGTATTTATTTACGATGACGACAGTAATAAAAGTGTGATAACTGCAGATTACGGGATTATTTATTCAGATACTAATCTGATAGATTTACAAGGTAATGTAGTCATAGAAAGCCATGATGGTAAAAAGTTAGAAACCCCACAGCTGTACATGAATCGAAGTGATAATTGGATTTTTACAGAAGCTACTTTTAAATATACTAACCCAGAAGATGGTACCATAATGGATGGGGAAGGAATGGATTTTAATGAAGATTTTACTTTTTTTAAAGCAAATAAAACCTATGGTCTTATGACCATATCTGAAGAAGAATAAAATGATTAAGATTTTAAGATATACAGAATACCTTTACATCGTTGTTGCTATTTTCTCATTGTATAGAATTTTTACGGATTGGAATACAGATAGAAACATGGCTTATTTCTTTATTTTCTTTGCTGTAGTTTCGATAGCAATGTTTCTTTTTAGAAGAAATTACCGAAAGAAATTTGAAGCACGTAAACGCGAAAATCAAAAATAGCTTTGAGCACTACTATTTTAATTATTGTAGTATCCTTATTGTTTTCTGCATTTTTCTCAGGAATGGAGATTGCATTTATTTCTGCAAACAGAATCCATATTGAGATTGAGAAAAAACAAGAGGGCTTTCTTGCTAAGGTACTAACCTGGCTAACTGAGAAACCCTCAAAGTTTATTGCTACCATGCTTATCGGTAACAATATTGCTCTTGTTATCTATGGGTTTTTTATGGGTGATATGCTAATGGCTTGGTTTCAAACTTTTTTGCCATCCTCATCCAATTTAATTAACCTATTACTAATAGATTTTAATTTACTTACGCAAACTGTTATATCTACCCTTGTTATTTTGCTAACGGCAGAATTTTTACCAAAAGTCTTGTTCCAGATATACTCAAATACCCTTTTAAAAGTATTGGCGGTACCAGCATACATTTTTTACTTGTTTTTTTATATAATTTCTTGGTTTGTAATAAAAGTGTCCGACTTTATCTTAAAAACCTTTTTTAGAACAGATGGTGACGAGGTACAATTGGCTTTTACCAAATTAGAATTGGGAGATTATATTACAGAACAAATGGAATCTGTTGAGGAGGAAGATGACATAGATTCTGAGATACAATTATTTCAGAATGCTTTAGAGTTTTCAGAAGTTAAGGCTAGAGAAGTTATGGTGCCTAGAACTGAAATTACTGCGGTAGAGTTACATGAAACGCCAAAAAATTTAAAGAAACTATTTACGGAAACTGGATATTCAAAAATTCTGGTTTATAAAGATTCGATAGATGAGATTATTGGTTATGTGCATTCTTATGAGCTATTTAAAAAGCCCAAGACCATAAAAAGTATTCTACGTCCTGTAGAGTTTGTTCCAGAGACTATGCTTATTCACGAAATTTTGAATGTGCTAACTAAGCGTAGAAAAAGTATTGCTGTAGTACTAGATGAATATGGAGGTACTTCAGGTATTATGACTGTAGAAGATATTGTAGAAGAGTTATTTGGAGAGATTGAAGATGAGCACGATACTACAGATTTAATTGAAGAAGAACTAGATAATGCTACATTCAAGTTTTCTGCTCGTATGGAAGTAGATTACATCAACGAAAATTATAAGTTAGAACTACCCGAGAGTGATGAGTACGAGACTTTAGGTGGACTTATCATGAATGAAACTGGTGAAATACCAGAACAAGATTCAGAAATAAAGATAGAGAACTTCCTATTTCGCATCCTCGAAGTATCAAACACTAAAATTGATTTGGTGAGTGTTCATGTTTCAGAATTGGAGCAATAAACTTTAACAGCTACAACCCTAGTATTTACGAACTGTTTTTTGCTTTCTTTTTTGAAAAGAAAATGGTACTTTCGCCCACTGAAATTAAAGAAAATAAGGCATAGATGGCAATTTTAGGAAATATAAGAAAACGAACAACGGTACTAATTTTAATAATTGGTCTTGCTTTGTTCGCATTTGTAATATCAGGAATCTTTACAGCAGATGGAGGCGGAGCAAAAATTGGTTCTTCTGTAGCAGAAATAAATGGAGAAGATTTATCAATTGATGAGTTTCGTCAGAAAGTAGAACAAGCCTCTAGAAGATATGGTTCTAATTTTTCTTCAACGCAATTGGTTAATACAGTTTATGACCAAGAAATAAGAAGTGAACTGCTAAATCAACAATTCGAAGATTTGGGAATTACGATAGAAAGTGACCAAATTGTAGAGTTTGCAAAAACTACTGGATATGCTCAAATTCCAGATTTTCAAGATGAAAATGGAATTTTTAATGCTGAGATTTTCAAAAGTGCTATAGCAGATTGGAAAGTGAATGACCCTTTAAGATACGATGCTTGGTTGCAAGATGAGAAAAATATTATGCAAGCTGCCAAAGAGCAATTATATTTTAATTTGGTTAAGGCGGGAGCAGGAGCAACACTCAATGAGGGTAAGTTTGATTATAATTTAACCAATAATAAAGTTGATGTGCAATATGTAAGAGTTCCTTACACATCTATAGCAGACAGTACTATTCAGGTTTCTAAGCAAGAAATAGAAGCTTATATTAAGGAGAATGAGGCTGATTACAAACAAGATAAAGCTAGAGATGTACGTTTTGTGTTTTTTGAGGAGAAGCCTTCTTTAGAAGATGAAACTGCAGTAAAAAATGGAATTGTGTCCTTATTAGACGATACTGTGGAGTATAACGCCTCTACGGATCAAAATGATACTATCTTAGGTTTTAGAAATGCTACTGATATAGCTGCTTTTGTAGACCGTAATTCAGATTCTAAGTATGATACTATTTTTAGAGCTAAGAAAGAACTTCCGGCAGTTGCTGCAGATTCTTTAATGAGTTTAGGTGTAGGTCAAATTTATGGTCCTTACCGTGATGGAGATTTCTTTAAACTTTCTAAAATGGTTGCAAGAAAACCTAATGGTTCAGCTAAAGCGAGTCATATTCTTTTTACATACGAAGGTGCTACAAGAGCAAACCCAGAAATTAAGAGAACCAAAGAAGAGGCAGAAGCAGAAGCAAAAAAGATTTTAATAGAAGCAAAAAAGGAAGATGCGGTTTTTGCTAACCTAGCAAGAGATAATTCAGATGGTCCTTCCGCACCAAGAGGTGGAGATTTAGGATATTTTCAAGAAGGAATTATGGCAGATGAGTTTAACGACTTTTCTTTTGGTAATCCTATTGGAACAGTTGGCTTGGTTGAAACTGAGTTTGGATTCCATATTATCAGAGTAGACGATAAAGAAGACATCGTTAAAATTGCTACGCTATCTAGAGAGGTTGAATCTTCAGAGGAGACAGTGAATACTTTATTTACAGAGGCTACTAAATTTGAAATGGCTTCCATTGATGCTGAGGCTAATGAATTTTCAGATATTGCTAAAGAAAGTGATTTTTCGGTTAGGCCAGTAAACAAAATTAAAGAGATGGATGAAAACCTTCCTGGTTTGGGTTCTCAAAGAGCAGTGGTTCAATGGGCTTTTAATGATGATACTAGCGTAGGTGACATTAAAAGATTCGATTTAGCGAGTGGCTATGCTGTTGTTCAACTTACTAAAAAATACAAAGAAGGATTAATGAGTTCAGAAGATGCTTCTGCAACTGCATTGCCAAAAATTAGAAAAGAGCGAAAGGCAGCACAAATTATAGCTGCTAATAAAGGAAAATCTTTAGAAGATTTAGCTTCTGCAAACAATGTAACTGTCTCTACAGCTTCTGCATTAACTATGAAGTCACCAACTATTCCTGGAGCTGGTAGAGAACCTTTTGTGGTTGGTAATGCATTCACGCTAGAAGAAGGTGCCTCATCTAATCTATTAAAAGGCGAAACAGGTGTATTTATGGTTAAAGTAACCAAGAAGACTCCAGCAGCTACTATTGATAACTTTAGCACTTATGCTAAAACATTGAGTACGTCTAATGCAAATCGTGTAAATAGCGCTGTATATAACGCATTAAAAGACGGAGCTGAAATAGAGGATAAGAGAGCTACTTTTTACTAGAAACATACTTCGATTTATAATAATCGTCAGGTTGGGTATGTCACACTGAGCGCAGTCGAAGTGCAATTGAAAATTAAATTTTAAAATAGTAGTAGGACGACAATAATCAACTAAAGAATCATTTCCTTAAAAGGAATTACAATATCAAAACCCTTGGATTTAAAATATTCAGGGGTTTTTTCATTTCCAGTAACCATTATAAAATCTCCTCCCCATCCCCCAAGGCTTTTAATTGCACCAAAATAATCAGGGAATAGTTTTTCTTTTACGGGTTCTATTTCCAATATTTTAGACAATAATTGTTCATGCTTTACAAGTAACGCATCAAATTCTATTAATTCGGTTGCAGAAATCATTTCTAAAGAAATAGTATCAATTTCAGCAATTAAGCCTTCGAGATTAAATTGCTTACTTCTGTAGTTAGCTATGGCCCTTTTGCTACTCTGTTTTTGGTTGAGGTACACAAAGTAAATAGCATCTTTAAATGAAGGATTAAACTCTACAGACTCCACTTGTGGCTGTTTGTTTTTAATATGATATAAAATTGGCGAGTTGCGTTGCGCACAAGAAATATCATAACCACTTCCGCCAAAGGAGTTCCATAAAAGCTGATGCGCATCTACGGATGCCCATTGTGCTATGTTATTTATTAATGTTGATGAAGTTCCTAAACCCCATTTTCTGGGAAAAGTAAGTTTTGTAGTTACTCCAATACCATGCTTAATAGCTAAGAATTCTGGATTAGCTTTTTTAGCTGCTAATAGTATGCTTTGAAGCGTTTTTGTGGTTTCAATATCCGTAGTATCAATAATATTCAAATCTTTTAAGTCAAGCTTTGTTGAAAACCAAGTTGTACCATCGGCATCATAACTATTCCAAGAAATTATTGTTTCGTCAGTTGAATGTACTAGTAAAGACTGTCCAAATTTAGTGGGTACGGCTAAGCCTTTAGCCCCATCTAAGATTGCATATTCTCCGGAGAGTAATAATTTACCATTGCTATAAAATTCTTGCTGCATTATTTTCTAATCTCATCCAAAGCCTCTTTTACAGAAGCATTACTTACCGTTTTGTCTTTAAAATAGGGTATTAATTGAGCTTTTTCATTCTTATCTGCACCTAACTGATTTAGAATATTCATTAAATGCATTTTCATATGCCCTTTTTGAATACCAGTGGTAACTAGCGAACGAAGCGCAGCAAAGTTTTGAGCTAGGCCAGCTACAGCGACAATTTGCATTAATTCTTTTGCGATTGGTTTTTGAAGAATTTCAAGAGCTGTTTTTACCATAGGATGTAAAGAAGTTAAACCTCCAACTGTACCTAAAGCAAGCGGGACATCTATCCAAAATTTGAAAGTATTATTCTTTATTTCCGCATGCGTTAAACTGGAATAATGCTCATCTTTAGATGCATAGGCATGAACTCCCGCTTCTACGGCTCTAAAATCATTCCCTGTTGCTAAAATCACCGAATCAATGCCGTTCATTATTCCTTTGTTATGCGTTACGGCTCTAAAAGGTTCCACCTTTGCAATATTTACCGCTTGTTGTAGTTTTTCTGCAAACTTTCTTGAAACCGAAGTGCTGCTTGCTTCATCTGTTATTGGGCAACTTACTTCAGCTCTTACTACACAATTAGGCACATAATTACTAAGAATACTCATCACTATTTCTATGGTATCCTCTTCATCAGAAAAAAAGCTTGATTCATTTGCTTGGCCTTCTAGAGTCTTAGCAAACTGCTCCAAACAAGAGTTTATAAAATTAGCACCCATGGCATCGAGAGTCTCAAAGGTGCAGTGTAACTGATAGTAGCCTTGTAGCTTGTTACTTAAATCCCGTAATTCTATCTCTTGTATGCCACCTCCTCGCTTTTTCATGCTTGCAGTTATGGACTTTGTGTCTTCAAAAAACTTTGGCTTAATAGCTGCAAAAAAAGATTCTAATTTAGATGCTTGACCATGATACATAAAGTGTACCTGACCTACTTTTTCAGTTCCTAATATGGTAGTCTTAAAACCGCCTCTATTTAACCAAAACTTAGCTGCTTTGCTAGCTGCGGCAACTACAGAGCTTTCTTCAATAACCATTGGTATAGCATAAAGCCTATTGTTTATTAAAAAGTTAGGAGCGACTGCAAATGGCAAATAGTAATTAGAAAGTGTATTTTCTATAAACTCATCATGGAGTTGTTGTGTTTTTTTGTCTTCATTCCAATACCGTACCAATAGTTCTTTGGTTTCTTGAGAATTATTGGTGTAATTCTTAGCGACCCAATTAATTTTTTCTTCTTTGGTAAATCTTGAAAATCCCTCGACTGGAGCTTGCATGGTAAAAGTTGAATTTCAAAGATAATAGATTAGGCTATTGTGGTCTGATTCTTGTTACATAATTGTGATTCAAAGTTTACTTTTTCGATAAATTATTAGTAAACTTGATAGTTTTTAATCAATTTTTCAGAAACATGAGAAAAATACACTTTCTATTCCTCTTTTCCCTTTTATTTATAACAGTTTCTTTAGCGCAGAAAAAGAAAATTGAACTAGAAGAAATCTGGGGAGGCAACTTTAGAACAGAAGGCTTAGATGTGCTTCGTTCTATGAAGAACGGAACCCAATATACGGTACTAAACTTTGATAGAAGCAGTGGGGCAAGAAGTATTGATAAATATGATTACGAGACGCAACAAAAAGTAAGTACTATTGTCTCATCTTCTGATGAGATTCCACCTTTTAGTTCTTACGAGTTTAGTGATGATGAATCTAAATTAATCTTAGCTACAGCTGTAGAGCCTATTTTTAGACGTTCTCGCCTTGGGGTGTATTACGTTTATGATATAGAGAGTAATACTTTAGCTAAAATAGCAGAACAAAAAATACAAGAGCCAGAACTTTCACCAGATGGCTCAAAAGTTGCATACGTATCTGATAATAACATCTACATTTTAGATTTAAAATCTAATACCACAAAGCAAGTAACGAAAGATGGCTCTAAAGGAACTATTATTAACGGTGTTACTGACTGGGTTTATGAAGAAGAATTTTCATTCGTTCAAGCTTATCAATGGAATAGTGATGGAACAAAGATTGCTTTTCTAAGATTTGATGAAACTAATGTGCCCAATTTCTCTATGGATGTCTATGGAAAAGACTTGTATCAAACTCAAAATCAATTTAAATACCCAAAAGCTGGGGAAGAAAATGCCAAAGTAAGTCTGCATATGTATGACGTTGCTAGTGGTAGTCTTACAGATGTTAATTTAGGTGAAGCACACTACATCCCTAGAATTAAATGGATGAATAATCCAAATTATCTTTCTGTACAAACTATTAACCGTCATCAGAATCATTTAAAACTACATCAGGTAAATGCAAAAAATAATACAGCTTCTATTTTATTAGAAGAAAAAGATGCTGCTTACGTAGATATACACGATAACCTCACTTTTTTAGCGGATGATAGTTTTATTTGGACAAGTGAGAAGGATGGTTACAACCATATTTATTTACATAATGAAGATGGTAAGTTGATGAATCAAATCACAAAAGGGCCATGGGAAGTAACTAGATATTATGGATATGATCAAAATGAAGATAGAATTTATTATCAATCAGTAGAAAACGGTTCAATTAATAGAGACGTTTATAGTATCTCTAGCGCTGGAAAGAGTAAGAAACGATTAACCAAAGGAGAAGGTACAAATTCAGGGTCTTTTAGTGCAGACTACACGTATTTTATAAATACTTTTTCAAATTCAAAAACACCATATCAATATTCATTACACAAAGCTATTGATGGTAAAAAAGTTAAGGAGATTAAAGAGAATACTGCATTAACAAAAAAACTAGAAGGTTATGAGATGAGTCCTAAGGAGTTTTCCACTATTACTATTAATGGTAACGATTTAAATATGTGGATGGTAAAACCAGCGGATTTTGACCCGAACAAAGAATATCCACTTTTAATGTTTCAATATAGTGGTCCAGGGTCTCAGCAAGTTGCTAACCGTTGGAATGGAGCAAATGATTATTGGCATCAAATGCTAGCTTCTGAAGGTTATATTATTGCCTGCGTTGATGGAAGAGGAACGGGATTAAAAGGGCGTGATTTTAAGAAAGTTACTTATATGAATTTGGTAAAATATGAAACAGAAGACCAAATTGCTGCAGCTAAAAAATTAAGTGAATTACCCTATATAGATGAAGATAGAACAGGTATTTGGGGTTGGAGTTTTGGTGGTCATATGAGTACAAATGCACTTTTAAAGGGTAACGAAGTATTTGAAATGGCAATTGCTGTAGCACCAGTTACAAGCTGGCGTTTTTACGATACCATTTATACAGAGCGCTTTATGCGTACTCCAGCAGAAAATCCAGATGGTTATGATAATGAGTCACCATTTAATTATCCAGAATTATTAAAGGGAGACTACTTATTAGTGCACGGTTCTGGGGATGATAATGTGCATGTACAGAACTCAATGAGAATGATTGAGGCATTAATACAGGCAGATAAAGATTTTGAATGGGCAATTTATCCTGATAGAAATCATGGTATTTATGGTGGTAATACTAGAAATCATTTATATAAAAAAATGACAGAGTTTGCTCATAAAAACCTTAGAGATAGGCCTAAAAAGGAAGACACACCTATAAAGCCTGAAGAAATCAAAGGATAATTA
>CAYTRI010000015.1:0-26395 GCA_964440105.1 uncultured Flavobacteriaceae bacterium | reverse complement strand
ATAGTTGCGTTGGCGATAGATGCTTTATTACCTGCTATTTCTAATATTGGTAAAGCTATACATAGTGAGGACCCTACTGTAAATCAGCTCTTAATTACCATGATATTTTTAGGTCTTGGAGTAGGGCAGTTGTTTTTTGGACCACTATCTGACTCTTACGGAAGAAAGCCAGTAGTATATATTGGGTTTATAGTATTTGCACTGGCAAGCGTAATCTGTCTATTTGCTCCAAATATTGAAATAATGGTTTTTGGGCGAATTTTACAAGGAATTGGTCTTTCTGCTCCGCGTACAATTACTATTTCGATTATTAGAGATTCCTACAAAGGAGACTATATGGCTAAAGTAATGTCATTTGTTGTTGCTTTTTTTATTTTGATTCCAGTTGTAGCACCAGCTTTAGGTAAGCTGGTTTTAGATGTGTTTGGTTGGGAAGCTATTTTTTATGCACAATTGTTATTTGGATTAGTTGTTGCTATTTGGTTTTGGAAACGGCAGAAAGAAACCCTAAAACCTGAATATAAAATTCCTTTTTCTTTATCCGTTTTTACAAATGGGTTAAAAGAGTTTTTAAAGTATAAAGAAACTGTTGCTTTTACCATGATTTCTGGATTAGTTACTGGAGCATTTCTGGTTTACTTAAGTGCTTCTCAACATATTTTTGAGAATCAATATGAACTAAAAGAAGCCTTTCCTTATATTTTTGCAGGATTAGCAGTTTCTATAGGATTATCTACATTTTTAAATGGGACTTTGGTACTTCGTTTTGGTATGCGAAAGCTTTCTTTTATGGCACTTATTACATTCTGTATTATTGCGCTGTTATATGTGATTTTCTTTTGGGGAAGCGACAATCCTAGTATTTATGTTCTAGTAGCTTTTCTTTTTATTCAATTTTTTTGTTTAGGGTTTATGTGGGGCAATTTTCGGTCCATAGCTATGGAGCCAATTGGCCATATTGCTGGTATTGGAGCTGCAATTAACGGTTTTGTTTCAACCTTACTTTCTATACCAATTGCTACATTAATTGGTTTTTATGTAGATGATACCGTATGGCCCATGTTTTTAGGTTTGGCAATTTGCGGATTAGGGTCATTAACTATTTTTATGATGTCTAAGAGAATTAAAACACCAGCGATTATTTAGTTGGAGAGAAAATTATACCGCTACAAGAATCGTTTTTTGCGCCAGTAACTGAAGACATTATATTGATTTCTTTTCTTACTCTTAACACTCCCATTAATGCGAACACTAAAGCTTCTTTAAAATTAATTAGTTGTTTTGATGGAATGACGACTTTCGCTAAAGAATTCAGTTTTTCTTTAAGCGTAGCAATAAAAAAATCATTTAAAGCACCGCCACCACAAACTAATACTCTAGAATTAGAATTTGCTTGGTTTGAATTTATAGCTGATGCTATTTTAGAACAATTATGATGAATAAATGTATGCAGCAAATCTTCTGTAGCGCAACTAGAATTTTCAATTAATGGAATTATTTTCTCTGTAAACCATTCATAACCAGTAGATTTTGGAAATGGAAGTTTGTAATAAGCTAATTCATCTAATTGCGCATAAAGCACTTCATCAACCTTTCCAGAAGCTGCTAACTTTCCTCCTTCATCGTATTCTAAGTTAATTTTTTGAGTAATATAATTAAGAGGCATATTGGCAAGCCCAATATCATAAGCTATTCTAGAATCATTTTTTTTGAAAGAAATATTGCTGATACCTCCAAGATTTAGGCAGAATTCGTATTGATTGAATAGCAATTCATCTCCAATAGGGACCAAAGGAGCGCCTTGACCACCATTTTTCACATCTAAAGTTCGAAAATCACAAACTACTTTTTGGTTTGAAGTATTTGCTAGTTCTTGCCCACTTCCTAACTGAAATGTATACCCGTCTTCTGGTCTATGATGCGATGTATGACCATGACTTGCGATAAAGTCAATATCACATTTGTATTTTTCTAGAAAATCCTTTGCTTGTTCACCTAGCCATTTGCCATAGCTTATATCTAATTCTTCATGCTCTTTTTCCGAAAGAAGAATAGCATTTTTAAGTTTTGATTTCCAGTCCTGAGAATACGAAATAGTTTCTGCTTGAAGAATTTTAAAATTCCAGTTACCCTCATGAGTTTGCCACAGATGACAATAGGCCATGTCTAGACCATCTAAGGAAGTTCCAGACATTAACCCAAGCACTTTATAAATGGTATTCATATTAAAGACTTGACTTTAATTCTAAAATACGTTGGTAACTCTCATTAATTCTTTCTTCAGAAATTTTACCTTCTCTAACCAATTTTAAAATATGTGTAATTGCTCTTTTTGCAATTTTTGGGTCAAAAGGGATTTCTTGGCAATCATTTGTATCCTTAGCACAAGGAGCAGCATTATTTGAAAATAGAAGCATATCTACTCCAGCCTTAATTGCTTTTTCAATAGAAGTTTCAAAGTCATAAAAATTAGATATGGCTCGCATCTGCATATCATCAGAAATAATTACACCATCAAAATCAAATTTTTTACGTAATAAATCTTTAATAATTCTTGGAGATAGGGTGGCAGGTAAGGTGTCAAGATTTTCATTGTAAACATGGGATGTCATTAATACATTTAAATCTCTTTCTTTAATTAATTTCCTGAACGGAATTAATTCTCTATCCGTCCAAGTATTAGTTACATCAGCCAAGCCTTTGTGCGAATCCTTATCAGAACTACCGTGACCAGGAAAGTGTTTAGGGGTAGTGGCGATATTTCTTTTTTGATGCTCCTCCATAAAAACTTTTCCAAATTGAGTTACTAACTCTAAAGAGTTAGAAAAACTACGTTCCCGTTTTCCAATAACTGGATTTTCAGGATTGGTGTTCAAATCTAAAACAGGACCAAAATTCATATTAATACCCAATGAAGCCAGTTCCTTGGCCATATTAGCTGCCCATAGTCTAGTTGAGTCTAAATTACCAATAGTACCAATAGCTTGATGTGATTTATGGTATTGAAAACCGTCTTCTACACTTAGTCTGGTTACAAAACCACCTTCTTCATCAATTCCAATTAATAGTTTGGTAGTATCAATAGCTTGTAAATCTGTATTTAACTTTTTTAGTTGCTTTGGAGAAAGTACATTTCGTTTTAAAGTCTCTTTTGATGGTAAGTCTCTACTGTAGAGTACAACCCCACCAATATTGTATTGATCTACCATTTTATAAATTGGGTCACTTTCGCCAATTTCTGTGCCTCTAAAACCAACCATTACCATTTGACCAATTTTTTTCTTTAAGGATTCGAGATTTTGTGTTTCACGTTCATCTTTCTTCTCTCCACAAGAAATGCTAGCCATAAGAAAAATAAGTGCTAATACTAGTGTTCTGGTCATTTTAAAAGTTTGACTAAAAATATGACTTTTAGTTGAAATGGTAGCGAACAAATCCTTCCATTGCTTCATACTCTGCCATTCCTAACGCATTGTATTTGCTTGCAGTTTCTTTATTGCGTTGTTCTGCACGCTGCCAAAACTCCCGCTCATCATTTCCTGGAAACATAGCTGCATCTTTTTGAGATTGATGCTTAAAAATTGCACTTATTTTTCTTGCCATGTCTTTAGGGCCAATTGGTACTGTCATTTCCATATCAGAAATATCCCATTCTTGCCAAGCTCCTCTATACAACCACACATAACAGTCTTTTATCCAGTCTACTTTATCTTCAACTAGTCTTTCCAATGCTTTAAATATTACTTGTAGACAGACCCTATGCGTTCCATGAGGGTCCGATAAATCACCAGCTGCAAAAATTTGATGAGGTTGAACCTTGTTAAGTAAATCATAGGTAATTTGAATATCTTTTTCTGAATGTGGCTTTTTCTTTACAGCACCAGTTTCGTAAAAAGGTAAGTTTAAGAAGTGAGCATTTTCTTCTAAAACACCACAGTATCTGCATGCTGCTAATGCTTCTCCTTTTCTTATCAACCCTTTAAATTCTTGAATTTCGGCACTATCAATTTGTCCAGGTTTCTTTTGACTTAAGAATTGACGAACATTTTTAAAACGTTGCTGTAATTGTTTGTCATCTTTTTCTATATCTGTAGCAAAATCTAAGAATCGAATCACTTCATCATCAAATACAGCAATATTTCCTGAAGTTTGGTAGGCTATATGTACTTCATGTTTTTGATCCACTAAACGGAGCAATGTACCTCCCATAGAAATTACATCGTCATCTGGGTGCGGACTAAAAATTAATGACCGTTTTTGGTGTGGTAATTCTCGTTCTGGTCGCTGACTATTATCTGCATTTGGTTTACCCCCAGGCCATCCTGTAATGGTTTTTTGTAATTGATTAAATACTTTTAAATTAATTTGTTCAGCAGAGCCTATTTCTGCAACAAGGCTGCCCATTCCATATTCATTATAATCCTCATTGGTTAACTTTAAAATGGCTTTTTCAAGTTTTTCTGATAGCCATATAACTGATTTTTTGATAAGCTTTTCATTCCAGTCACAATCACCTACTAGCCACGGTGTTTTTACTCTAGTTAGAAAAGAAGCAGAAGCTTCATCCAAGATAAAATCGCAGTTTGCATGATGTTGTAAAAATGTTGCAGGTACAGATTCTCTTATTTCACCTTCTACTGCTTGTTGTACTATTTGTGATTTGCCTTCTCCCCAAGCCATTAAAATAATGCGTTGGGCATTCATTATAGTTCCTACGCCCATGGTTAATGCTCTTGAGGGAACATTTTCTTGTCCAAAAAAATCGCTTGCTGCATCTAATTTTGTTACCCTATCTAAACGAACCAATCTGGTTTTACTTTGCATGGATGAACCAGGTTCATTAAAACCTATATGACCAGTTCTACCAATACCTAAAATTTGAATGTCAAGCCCTCCTGCGTCTATAATTTTTTGTTCATAGTTTTCACAATATGTTCGTATTTTTTCTTTTGAAACCGTCCCATCAGGAATATTTGCATTCTTTTTCTTAATATCAATATGGTCAAACAGATGCTCATTCATAAATCGAACATAACTATGGATAGAGTCAGGTTCCATAGGATAGTACTCGTCTAGATTAAAACAGATTACATTTTTAAAACTTAAACCATCTTTTTTATGAAATTGTACCAAAAAGTCATAGACCTTAGTAGGAGTTGAACCAGTCGCAAGACCTAGAACTACTTTTTTTCCTTGCTTTTGTCTTATTCTAATTAATGAAGCTATTTCATTAGCTACATAGAATGATGCGCTTTGAGAATCTTCATGGATAAGAGTATTTACTTTTTCAAACTTTTTTAGTTCGTCATTACTAGCTAATGCTAAATTTTCTTGTGCTGATGTTTGTGACATGTTAGTAGTGGTGTTACGATTTAAAAACAGCACAAAACTAATTAATATTTTTGATATTTGCCGTTTTTTGCTTTTTTTAATGCTGTTTTGTGCAATTAATAACATTTTATTTGCACTAAAATCGAATAAAACAGCATAATTTTCAAATTACTATCTTTGAAATTGATTAATTAATTTAAGTGAATGTTAAAGGAAGAACGGCAACGAATAATACTTAATGAAGTTGAACTTCATAACCGTGTACAGTTGACTGATATTGCTGAAAAACTAGATGTTTCTATAGATACCATTAGACGTGATGTTAAAGAATTAGATACAGAAAACCGACTTAGAAAAGTACATGGAGGGGCAATCTCTTTAGGTTTTGCAACCTACAGCCCTAAAAGAAATAGTGTATACGCTTTGGACGAAAAAATTAATATTGCAGAAAAAGCAGCTAAACTTTTAAAGGAAAATAGTGTGGTTTTAATTGATGGAGGGACCACTTGTCTTGAATTGGCAAGACTTTTACCAGCAGAACTGAAGATAACTTGCTTCACTCTAAGTCTTCCTGTTGCAATGGAATTATTGCATAAACCTAATGTAGAAACTATTTTTATTGGTGGACAACTTTCTAAAGATGCTCAAATTGCTCTTGGTGCAAATACTATTAATAATTTAGCAGAAATAAAGGTAGATTACAGCTTTATTGGAACTGGCTATGTTGATGCCAAATTTGGGCTAACTGAATTTGATTGGGATATTGTTCAAACAAAAAAAGCAGTGATTAAAGCATCTAAAAAAACAGTTTTACTTTGTATTTCTGAAAAATTAAACTCGCAACATCGTTTTAAAACATGTGACTTAAATGCTATTAACTCTCTAGTTACAGAGCTAGAACCAGGCCATGAATTATTAAAAAATTTTAGAAATCAAGAAATACAGTTGTTATAAATATGAGTGAATATCAAAAAATAACAGAGTTAAGCTCGTTGCATAATGATTTAGAAAAAAAGAACTCTAAAGACTTACTTGAAAGTATAAATGCTGAGGATAAAAAAGTAGCAGATGCCGTAACTAATGTAATACCAGAAATCACAAAGTTAATCGATGCTTTAGTTGAACGATTCGAAAGAGGAGGAAGGCTATTTTATATTGGAGCGGGTACAAGTGGAAGGCTAGGAATTCTTGATGCGTCAGAGATACCACCAACATTTGGAATGTCGCATGACAAGGTGATAGGTATTATTGCTGGAGGCGATGGAGCAATTAGAAAGGCAGTTGAGTTTGCTGAGGATAACACTTTACAAGCTTGGAAAGACCTGCAAAAGTTTGATATTAATAAAAATGACACTTTAGTTGGTATAGCTGCATCTGGCACTACACCTTATGTTTTAGGAGGTATTAAAGATGCTAAAGCAAATGGTTTACTAACCGCAGGCATTACAAATAATCCTGGTTCTCCTTTAGCTACCGAGACTGATATACCTATTGCTGTAAACGTAGGACCAGAGTTTGTTACAGGTAGTACACGTATGAAAAGTGGAACTAGTCAAAAACTAGTTTTAAATATGATTTCCACTGCTCTAATGATTAAAATAGGTAGGGTTAAAGGGAATAAGATGGTAGATATGCAATTGAGCAATAATAAACTGGTAGATAGAGGTACTCGTTATTTAGTTGATGCTTTAAATCTGAAATATGACGAGGCTGAGAAAGCCTTGAAGAAATATGGTTCCGTTAGGGCAGCAATTGAAGCTATCAGCTAATTACCGTTTCTAATTTTAAAAACTTCTTTTTCGGTAACAGCTTTACTATTTTCATTACCCCATGAGTTCTGAATATAGTTCATAACATGAGCAATTTCAATATCTGATAGTTTTATAGCTTTCATTTTACGATTATAACTTATTCCATTGACGATGATTTCCTCGTTTTGGCCAAATAAAATACCACGAATACTCGCTTCTTGATTATTTCTCAAGTAATCTGAATTAGCAAGTGGTGGAATACGCTTTCCTTTCCCCAAGCCATCTTTTCCATGACAAACGGCACATTTCTTTAAATAAATCTTTTCCCCAAGAGCAACACTATTTTGTAAATTAGATTGCTGAGAATACAAACTTGAAAAACTTAGAATTGAAATAATAGGAACAATGAAAAGTTTCATTATTCATTAGGTATTAATTTATAAATACCTTTCCCCTCTACACCAACATAAATATAACCATCAGGAGCTTGTCTTACGTTTCTTAACCTACCCAAACCGTCTAGCAATTTTTCTCTGTAAACTACTTTATTATTTTTTAGTTCTAATCTTTCTAGGTACTGAAACGCCAAAGAGCCAACTAATAAACTTCCTTTCCAATCTGGGTACTTATCTGAGGTTACAAAAGTCATTCCGCTAGGCGCAATTGAAGGAGTCCATTGATAGAGGGGTTGTTCCATTCCTGGACGAGAAGTTTCGTCTGTTATTTTTGTACCAACATAGTTGATTCCGTAAGTGATAACAGGCCATCCAAAGTTTTTGCCTTTTTTTAAAATATTAATTTCATCCCCACCTCTTGGGCCATGTTCGTGGTTCCAAATTTCGCCTGTAGAAGGGTTTTTTGCTAAACCTTGAGGGTTTCTATGTCCATAGCTGTATATAGCTTTTTTAGCACCTTCTTTAGCTATAAATGGATTATCTTTTGGAATACTACCATCATCATGAATTCGATATATTTTCCCACCATCTCTAGTAATATCTTGTGGGTTAACATCTCTATTACCTCTGTCTCCAATAGAAAAGTAAAGGAAACCCTTATCGTCAAACTCTAATCGAGAGCCCCAATGTTGTCCTTTTGTTGTATTTGGAAGACCTTTATAAAGAACCTCTTTGTCTGTTAACTGGTTATTTTTAAGCCTAGCTCGCATAATTGAAGTATTCCCACCATCACCATCACCACTAGATGAGGAAAAGGAGAAGTAAATCCATCCATTTTCTTGATAATTAGGATGTAACTCAATATCTAAAAAACCACCTTGACCACGTTCATAAATATCAGGTAAATTATCAATTTCAGTCTTTTTGCCATTTTCAAAAAGGATAAGTTTTCCACTTTTTTCGGTGATTAAAATGGTATTTTTTGATGGAAATACCATACCCCAAGGGTTTTGAATTCCACTTACAACTAACTCTTCTGAAAATGAGTCGGTTACAGGTTTTTTTATAGTCTTATCTGTTGTTTGTGCACATGAGTGAGAGAGCAATACAACGAAAAAATAGAGGCAAATCGAGAGCTTTTTCATAATTTTAACGTTGTAAGTATACTTTTTAATGCTGAAATGCAGTTATAAATATACCAAACAAATTATTAACGTATAAATAGATTTTATTGTTTAGATAATTATAAACTAAGAATATAAGATCCCAAATCTAACTATTCTACCTTAACCTAAGTAATCTATGCTACCCCACACTCAAAGGCGTCTTTTGTATGCCGTGCTATTGATCGTACTATCAGTAGGCACTATTTCTGCGGTTGCAAAAAATAATATCCCTTCCTTATTTAAAGTAATTAGTGCTAAGGTTGAAAAACCAGAAGAAATTGTTGCATCTAAAGAAGTAACTACTTCTTATACAGAAACGGTAAACATTGCTGCTTCAGCTCCATTATTTATGACAATAATACAAGGTGCAGATGAAGAAGTAGCTTGTAGTAATAATGGATTTACAATAGCTCGTTTTAACCTCTGTGGTGATTCGGACGACAGAACTATATCGCTTTCAGGAGGACCTTATGGATCTGTTGAATGGCAAGTTTTAGGCGGATCATGTACACCAGATATCAATGAAGACTGTCCAAATACTACAACTACATGTTACACCACTGTAAGTACTTCTCAAACCTTTAACATAGATGCAAGTACAATACCAGCTGGCTCAGGAGCAGAATTTAGAGTGATTGCAGATGGTACTCAATACTTTTTTAAAGTAAAGAAGAGTACAATTACACAAACACACGTTAAAAGAGATTTTATTTGTGGTATTGATGGTCGTATTCAAATCACTAACCTCTCTAGTTCATACGAATACACTATGGATGGAGGCTCAACTTGGCAAACATCACCAATATTCGATGGTTTAGCACCAGGAACATATAATATTACAGCTCGTTTACAGAATACACCTAATACTTGTGAATATCCATATGACCCAATTGTAATAGAACAAGTGGATATTAGTATGGATATCGAGTTTACAGATGCGCAATGTTTTGGAGATACTGGTAGTATTACCGTAACTGTTAATGATGTGCCAGGTCCTTACAAATACACATTATTAGATGAGAATGGAGTTCCTCAAGAATTTACAACATTTATTACCACTAATCTATATACGTTTAGTGCTGTTGGTTTTGGTACGTATAGCGTTCAAGTAGAAACTCAACAATGTATAGGTGATCCCGGTAATGGAATACCACCTCCAAGAGAAAATTTAGATATTAATGGTAATCCAATTAGTATTGGAAATGGCATAACACCCTTATCTGCTTCAACCGAGGTAAATGAGAGTTTAAGTGCTGAACCAGCTTGTGGAGCTACAAGTGTTGATATTATTGTAAGAACTTCTGGAGGTTCTTCTCCATATACTTTCACTGTAAGTGATGGAGGTAATTCATCAGGCTCTTATACAACAGAAACAACTTATAATGTAACAACAGCAGGTAGTTACGATTTTACAATTACAGATGCTAATGGTTGTATTATAAATGCTTCGGCTAATGTGGTAGAATTGACTCCACCTGAGGTAACTGCTAGTGGAATAGATGGAACATGTACTAATGGCGGAGCTAAAATAGACATTACTGTAGTAGATGGTAAAGGATATAATCTATCATTTAGACCAACTCCTATAGATGCCTGGAGTACAGATCCGTTACTAACTGTCCCAGCTGGCACGTATAATAATATTCAAGTAAGATATCAACAAGGAAGTTTTGATTGTATTTTCACAATTCCAACTTCTGTTACTATTAATTCTACTGGTACGATAAACGGAAGTGCAGTTAAGATTTCTGATAGAACTTGTGATGGAACTGGAGGAACTGTAGGGGGAATTATCGAATTTCAAGGTCCTTTTTCAGGAGGTTCAGGTAGCGGTTATGTATTCAGTATATCAGGTGATAGTCCATCGAATTTTACTACCCAAACCAACTACGATAATCTAGCTCCAGGTACATATACTCCAATTATTAGAGACAGTGGTGGATGTAGACTAGAGTTAACACCAATTACTATACTAGAGATTGACCCACCTACTGCACTTGCTTTCACGCAAAGTGATACCAATTGTGCGGCAGGAACTTCAGATGTTCAACTAGTAGCGACAAGCACAAACCCTATTGTTAGATACGAAATTATTAGCCCAGCTTATTTTGATAATGGTGCAAATGATACATTCAATGATATTAATGTAAATACAGCTTTCGAATTTAGAGTTACGGATGACCAAGGTTGTACGTATACAGATAGTTTTACACCAGCAGTAATCAGTTCAATTAGAGCAAGAGTAAAATCCGGTGGAGATACAAGAGTTTGTATTGGAGCAACAGACGGTAGTGGAACATTTATTATTGATGGTTTTACAAATAATTACACCTATAATATTGATGGTGGTACTGAAAGTGCCCCTCAAAATGATTTAGAAGTCGATATACCACCCTCTGGTGCTGGCACTTATGTAATAACGGTAACAGATGCTGATACAGGTTGTCAAGATACTGCATCAATAACAATAGTTGAGCCAGCTCCTTTTGATTTAAGTACAACTGAAGTTACCCCAATGAGTTGTAATAACAACAATATTGGACGAGTTAGAGCTAATGTTACTGGTGGTTTTGGAGGTTATACCTACAGTTTAGAGGATCCTACCGCTACAACTATTCCGTTTCAATCCAATAGAACATTTGGTAATTTAACTATTGGGGGTGATTATATACTAACGGTAAGGGATACAGAAGGTTGTGAAGGAACATTTAATTTCACTTTAACACCGCTTACAGCTCCAACAATAGCAATTGCGAGTTCAGATTTATGCTATTCATCAACAAATGACGGTTCTGTTACGGTAAGCTCTTCGGGTGGTGGTTCAGGTCATGAATATCGAATTAATAATGGTGCATTTCAAACTAGTCCAACATTTAATAACCTAGTACCTGGAAATTATACTATTGAGGTTGAAGATGATAATGGATGTAGGTCAGAAGTATTAATTACAATACCACCTCAATTACAAGTTTCTTTAGATATTATTGATGAGATTCCTTGTGCTGGTGATGGCACAATGGAAATTGCAGTTTTAAGGGGTGATATCACAAATTTAACAAACACTTCATATACAATTTTTAAAGATGGTGTAGCTGTTGTTGGTCAAACAGGTAATCAACTAACTTCAGGAACTTTTAATTATACAGTACCTTTTGGAGAGCATGGTGATTATACAGTTTCAGTAACTGACAACAATGGTTGTTCTAGAGTTTCGGCACCTATTACTTTTGTTGAACCAACGAATATTACGGTAACACACAGGGCAGTAGGTCCTAGTTGTAGTGATGCAAATAGTGGTTTCATCGAGATTATACCAGATGTAACTTTAGGAGTTCCTCCTTTTGAGATTAAATTTGGACCTGATGGTAGTCTAACATATGGAGTCACAGATGACGGTGCGGGTACATTAGCTTTTAGCTCTCAAACCGTATTCTCTGGTTTAACTGCTGGCACATATGAATATCTTGTTAAAGATGCTCGCGGATGTTTAATTCCGGGTATTGTAGATGTTGTTATAGCAGATGATACTACTCCTGCTCCAGATGCAACTGTTTCTTCAATTGATGCTATTTGTAACCCAGGTAATCCTGCTTCAGGTGGAATTCAAATTGATAATATTACTGGTGGTTTAGCTGAATATACCTATATAGTCGAAGACAGTTTTGGTAATGAAATAACTCGTGTTGTTACCAATGGTACAACTACATACCCGCTTCAAATTTTAGATGTAGGGATTACTCCAGGCAATTATCGAGTAGTTACTTTAGATTCTAGAGGTTGTATAGATATTGATGATATTTCTGTTATTTCTGCTACGGTAACTATAGTGCCTGACCCAAATGTGCCTGTAGTATGTAATGTAAATGGATTTACATATTGTGTTGATATTGTTGGAGGAGTAGGCCCTTTTGATATCCGCTTAGTTGAAGACCCAGCAGGACCTTTTTTACCAGTTGGAGGAACGCTTCCAACTCCAAATAGAAACTATTGTTTTAATAATATCCAGTTTGGAGAATCTTTTACAGTTGAGGTAAGAGATAATGATACTGGCTGTACGTATACTGAAGTTATTGAAGTCCCAGAGGGGACATCACCAATTGAAGTTGATTTAACTTTGGATGGTGCCACTTGTTCAGGTAATGATGTAACATTAGAATGGTTGGTTACTGGATTCACTGGAAATCTAACTATTGAAATACAGAATTTAGATACTGGTTTAGTTGTATTTGGTCCAGTTTTAGCTGGCGCTACAGGCAATTTAGCAGTGCCTGAAGGTCCATATGCTATCACAGTAATTGATGATGGCACTGGATGTTCAGATGGTGATACAGCAGATGCTATTTTAAATGCTCCACGAGTTGATATTCTAGCGAATAATAACGCCAATTGTAATGAACCAGGACAGTTAACTGTTCGTGGTAGTGGTGGAACTCCTTTTACAACAGGCAGCCCATATCTTTACGCTTATGTAGATCAGGGAGTAACACCTACATCAGGGCAATTTACAGATGCAACAACAGTTACATTGGCTGGAGCACCATCCCCAGGTAGAAACTATGATATTTGGGTAAGAGATTCAAGAAATTGTGATTTTAGAATTTCAACAGCTATTATAGAAGAGGACCCAGCTTTACCTGTTCCAATTTTTCAAGTGAGTAACCAGTGTGCAGTTACGGCAGCAACATTTACTGTAGAATTATTTATGCCAGGTACTATTAATACGCCTAATTTTACTTTAGGTGGGGTTAGTCAGTTTGGTAATTACAATACAACTCTTGACCGGTGGGAAACAACCTTTATTGTTGAAAATATAGGCACTTATAGAGTTGATGTTATAGATGCGAGTGGTTGTACATCATTTGCAGAACCAGAAGTTTTTCAAATATTGTCTGCTTCGGGTGATTTTTTAACCGAACCTAATTGTACAGATGCTTCGGGAACCATTGAGGTAAATGCAGATGGAGGTAGTGGGAATTTTACATTTTGGCTTCAAGATAATTTAGGAACAGCTATTACAGATAATACCACAGGTACGTTTATTGGTTTAGGACCAGGCGAATACCAAGTGTTGGTTGAAGATAATTTAGTTAATGATGGAACAAATAATTGTACTTTTTTAGTAGACAATATTATTGCAGATACTCCAACGCAACCTGAAATTTTGGATACAGGGGCAACGAATATCACTTGTAATGATGGTAATCCTGATAATGGTAGTATTAATGTTACTTTAAATACAGGAACAGATATCGATGGTATTAGAGAATACAATTTATATAATGGAAGTTTACCCTTACCAGCTAGTCCAACTGTAATAGATACAAACACTTCAGGTTCTTTTACAGGCTTAAGTGCTGGTAATTATGTAGTTCAGGTAGTAACGGATAACGGTTGTACAGATGAAGAAAATGTAACTGTTACAGAACCTCCAGTCTTTGAAATTACCGCATCAGCTCCTGATTTTACATGTGAACCTGGGTTAAATACCTATAGTTCTACAATTATAACAGTATCGATTGTACAAGCTGGGACTGCAGCTGGAGGATATCAGTATAGTCTTTCGGATGGAAGCAACTATCAAAATGGAACAGCTTCTGACCCGTTCGAATTTGAAATTATAGATAACGGATTACCTCAAGATATTACTATATATGCTATTGATGGTAATGGTTGTCCTGCATCTTTCACATTGCCAACAATCAATCCGCCTACGGATGTTGTCCCTACTTTACATGTAGAAAGTGTATTGAATTGTGCAAATCCGGAGCGTATTAGAATTGATGTTACAGGAACTACCAATTTTACTATCATTACAAACTCAGTAGCTACAGTTGCAAATGTGAATGTTGTTGGAGCCTCGTTTGGATTTGTAGATCTACCTACTGCAGGCGATTATTTAATTGAAATACTAGATAATACAGGCGGGTGTACTTACCCATTACCAAAACATGAAGTTGAATCTCCAGTTTTACCAACTATTGTTATTGCTGAAGCTAGCCCAGTACGTTGTGCATCACCAGGTAATGATGGAGAACTATCAATTGAAGTAAATGATTATACTGGAGCGTATTCTTATGAAGTTTTTGCTGTAGATAATCTTGGAAATGAAACTACTACTGGAATTATAGGAAATCTAGACACGGCAAATAACCCAGAAACTATTACCGGGCTTACTGGTGGTAATTTTGTAGTTAGAATTACTTCTACATTAAATCCTTTCTGTTCTAACGTAAGTAATTTGGCAACAATTAAAGCTCCAAATGGACCTTTAGTACCTAGTGCAGTAGAAATTGGTAATGTGAGTTGCACAAACAATGCCGGTAAAATTGAAGCAAACTTAACAGGTGGTTGGGATGTTTCTCCTTATGAGTATAGACTTTTATTGGATTCCGATAATGATACAACTTATGAGACAGAAGTGTTCACTTGGGGTTCAGCTTCTGAATTTGATAATCTTGTTAGTGGCGATTATAGAATAGAGTATAGGGATATTGAGAATTGTGACGCGTTTTTTGATATTACACTTGATGCAATACTACCAATACAAGCAGGGATAAGAGAACCACAAGCATTAGTTTGTCCAGATGGGAATAATGCAGTTTTAGAGACATACGACCCTACTACTGGCGATGCTATTACGGCTACTTCTGGGGCAAATGGAGGTGTGTCGGGAGCTGGTTATAAATACCAATTAATCTATTTAGGTAGTGATAATATTACTGATGAGGTTTCGCGAAGCGGATTGCAAGATTCGCCAACCTTTACAGGTGTAAGTGGAGGTTTTATCAGTCAAGGATGGTATGCAATTGAAGTATCTTCTAGTTTCGGATGTGTTGGATTAACCATTCCGTATTATGTAAATCCACCACCACCAATTATTCCAAATTTAGTTCAGGTTCAAGCACCAGGTTGTGGTGGCCTTGGCCAAATGCGATTGACTATAGAAAACCCAGAGGCTGGTTTCGAATATGAATATAGATTAACTGATATAGCTGGGGGTCTTCCTACAGACCCATTCACTAGAATAGAAGATAATGCTGGTAATGCTTCAACCTCTGTAATTATTAATGGTGGATCAAGTTTTTATCAGTATGAGGTTAGGAAAATAAATGCTACTAATACTTGTGGAGTTATTAATTCTAATGGTCTTACTTTGGTTGATGCACAGAATATTGATTTAGTGGTAAATCAACCAGATGATATTTCTTGTGCTTCGGAGACAGATGGTCGTATAGAGTCTTTCTCTTCGGGTGGAGTTGGAAGTAACACGTATACCCTTTACTTAGGTAATCCAGTTAATGCTTTTAGCCCATCTGCAACTTCAACTTTTGTAGCTTCCAACGATTTTGGAACATTTGAAGGGCTATCTGATGCTATCAACTATTATGTAGCTGTTACTAGTGGTTCTACATGTCAAGATATTGAAGGACCTTATATAGTTGCAAGACCAGAACCAATTGTTTTCCAAACGAATGCCACACCAATTACTTGTAGTGGAGAAAGTGATGGTACAATAACGGTTGAGGTTACAAGTGGAGGCGAAGGATTGTTACAATTTGCTATAGGGCCAAATTTTAATGAGTTTTTTAGTGACCCTAACAATCCTACTATATATACTTTTGAAGATTTAGAAGGAGGTGTTAATGGTCTTGAATACACAGTATTAATACAAGATTCACAAGGTTGTTCGGAACTTACGACAGTGATGGTTTATGAACCGAACGAAATACAAGTTTCTTCTGTTGAAACCCCAGAAATTTGTCTTGGTTTTGCAGATGGTACTGCACAATTAACAATTACAGGCGGAACACCTTTTGTTGATGGTGTTGGGGCGACATATTATGAAACTAGTTTAAATTCTAATGATGATGCAGACTTTGTTCGTAATGATAGTCTTCTTTTTGAAAATCTTTCAGGTGGAGAAACCTATATAGTATTTGTCCGTGATGCTAACGGATGTGAGACAAACATTGTAATCCCTATTGAAATAGGAGTTGATATTATGGCAGAAGCCATTGTAGAATATGGTTGCGATGGTATTTTTCCTAATAGTACAGCAAGAGTAGAAATGCTCGATCAAGCAACATTAACGGATGTATTATTCTCATTAGATGTGGATGATGTTTCTATAGCTACAACAGAAAGAATGTGGGGAGACCTACCAGCCGGAGACCATATTGTATACATCTATCATCCAAATGGATGTACAACAATGGTAGATTTTACTATTGATTTTTATGAACCCTTAATGTTAGAAGTTCAAAAAACTGGTCCAGATGAGATTACGGCAATTGCTACAGGTGGATTTGGTGGTTACGAATATTTTTTTCAAAATGAATCTACAGGTGAAGAAAATGTTTTTAATGTCATTGTAGATACAACTATTAATGTTAGAGTTATTGACCAAAGAGGATGTATCGTTGAAATGGCCTTTCCTTTTGACTTTGATGGAATGTTAGACATTCCAGGTTTCTTTACACCCGACGGAGATGGTTTAAATGACGAATGGTACCCTGGAAATAGAGAATTTTTCCCTAATGTTGAGGTCATCATCTATGATAGATACGGAAGAGTGGTAGCTAGATTAGGTCAAGTAGATAAGTGGGATGGTAATTATGATAGTTCGCCATTACCAACAGGTGATTATTGGTATGTAGTAAATGCTAATGATAATGAAAAGCAAAAATATGTAGGACACTTTACATTATACAGGTAAAAGTGGATTTGCATAAACAGCACAAGGCTTAAATAATACGTTTCAAGTTAAATTTTTTACACTTTATATATAATTTACAATAGTTTTAATTGCTTTTGCTATAATTTGTAGGATATTACTTAGTAAACGATTTTATTTAGCTTACAACACTAACAAATGAGTAACAACCTACCTAAAACATTACCTTCTTTTCTATTTAAAGAGGATAATAAATTATGCAAAGATTCATTAATCAATCTCAATCTAATTCTTAACGGTTTAGCTAACGATAAAAAGCCGTATCAGATTGATTATAATACACTTTTAATGAGTTACTCACTTTGGAAAGGGACAAACCTTGATGAGTTTTGTCATAAACAAGCTCTGAGCTATTTTCTTTTTAATCCAAAAAATGACTCTGCTGTGGCAAGAGAAGCACTATACATAGAAATTAGAGAATTTCTCACAGGTATTTAACTACTCTGTCTTTTTTTTCTTAATTTTTCTGCCAATTTTTTTCACTCATAATTATTACTTTTGCCTTCTATTTTTCGGGATGTGGCCCTTCGACTTTGCTCAGGATAAACTGCTCCATTGTTAGTTTTGAGTAGGCGTAAAACTGCAGATAATAGAAGAAATATCTAGTTGTAACTATTATATTTCGGGATGTGGCGCAGTCCGGTTAGCGTACACGGCTGGGGGTCGTGTGGTCGCAGGTTCGAATCCTGTCATCCCGACACTACTTTTTAAATTATATTATTACCCTGTTGATTAAATGATGGCAGGGTTTTTATTGAATATAATTTAGTGCCCAAAGAATTATGTTGGAATGTTACCACTTGCAGCATTGAGGATTCAAAAAAATAGTAGAACTTTAGATTCAATATTTTTTAATGATTAGTATTACCAATTACATTAACGGTAAATTAAAAAAATCACATTCTGGAGATGAGCTAGAGGTATTCAATCCTTCAAAAGGAGAAGTGTATGCAAAAGTGCCAGATTCGAATACTTTTGATATTAAAGAAGCAATTTTAGCTGCTAAGAATGCTTATCCATTGTGGTCATCTACAAGTATTGAGGAGCGTCATAATTATTTAATGAAGATTTCAAAGGCTATTGAGGCTAGTTTGGAAGAATTAGCCATGGCGGAATCGATAGATAATGGTAAGCCCTTGTGGTTGGCAAAATCTGTTGATATTCCTAGAGCAGCTAGTAATATGCGTTTTTTTGCTACAGCTATCATGCAGTTTGCTTCGGAAGCTCATGAAATAAATGGGAAAGCCATTAATTATACCTTACGTAAACCTTTAGGGTCAGTTGCCTGTATCTCTCCATGGAATCTGCCATTATATTTATTTACTTGGAAAATTGCACCTGCTTTGGCTGCTGGAAATACGGTAGTCGCAAAACCGTCTGAAGTTACCCCTATGACAGCATATTTGCTTTCTAAAATATGTATTAAAATTGGTTTGCCACCAGGAGTTTTAAATATAGTACATGGTAAAGGGGAAAATACTGGAGCAGTTTTAAGCAGTCATAAGGATGTAAAAGCAATATCATTTACTGGAAGCACAAAAGTGGGAGCAGAGATAGCTAAAAAAGCAGCACCATCTTTTAAAAAGTATTCATTAGAGATGGGAGGTAAGAATCCCAATATCATTTTTGCAGATTGCAATTACGATAAAATGTTGGAAACCACTTTACGTTCGTCTTTTGCCAACCAAGGGCAAATCTGTTTATGTGGTTCTAAGATTTTTATTGAAAGAAGTATTTACAATAAGTTCAAGACGGACTTTATCAAAAAAACTTCAGAACTTAAAGTGGGTAATCCTTTAGATTCCGATACAAAAGTAGGAGCAATTGTATCAAAAGTCCATTTTGATAAAATTATGTATTACATTAACCTAGCTCAAGAAGAAGGAGGGAGAATTGTAACCGGTGGAAAAGCAGTTCAACCAAAAGGAAATGAAAAAGGTTGGTTTATAGAACCAACAATCATTGAAGGCTTAAAATATGATTGCAGAACTAATACGGAAGAGATTTTTGGTCCTGTTGTAACCATAATGCCTTTTGATACTGAAGAGGAAGTCATGAAAATGGCAAATGATACTGAATATGGTTTGGCTGCAACTATTTGGACAGAAAACCTAAGTCGTGCTAATCGCCTGTCTAATCAGATTGAGGCTGGTATTGTTTGGGTTAATACTTGGTTACTGCGAGATTTGAGAACTCCTTTTGGAGGAATGAAAAATTCTGGAGTTGGTAGAGAAGGGGGCTTTGAAGCACTTCGTTTCTTTACAGAAGCGAAAAACGTATGTATAGATTATTCAAAATAAAATTCAATTTTAAAAATAAATACTATGTCTAAAACATTTAGTCCAATCAATTTTAAAAAGTGGATTGATGATAACCGCGAGTTTCTAAAACCACCCGTTGGTAACAAAGCTATCTACAATGAGGATTACATAGTTATGGTTGTTGGTGGTCCAAATTCTAGAAAGGATTATCACTTAAATGAAACGCCCGAGTTCTTTTATCAAGTAGAGGGTGATATCGTTTTAAAATTGATGGTAGATGGTTCTCCAGAAGATGTGCATATAAAAGAAGGAGAAATATATTACCTACCTCCTAATATTCCACATTCGCCACAAAGAGGTGCAAACACAGTTGGCCTTGTAATAGAACAAAAGCGTTCTAATGATATGATGGATGGCCTAGCTTGGTTTTGTGAAAATTGTAATAATGAATTATATCGAGAGTCTTTTAAATTGGATAATATAGAAACTGATATGCCTGTAATTTTTGATAAATTTTATTCTAATGATAAACTTAAAACTTGCACTAATTGTGAAACAGTTATGCAATCACCAAAATAGGATAAAAAGGCTATTATGAGAATTAACGGACATTCACATTTACTTCCTTATCCAGAACAAATTCCAGCTTATTTAAAGGAAAAAGAAATTTTTTGGATAGATGAAGATAGACAACACATGCTTCAGAAAGGATGGAAACGTCCTGTAACAGATTCCAGTTTTTTCTTGGATGAAAAACTGGAATGGATGGACCGAAATAAAATTGACCATGCAGTGGTGTTGAATCTTTCTCAATTGTATGGTAATGGACTGAGGATTAGGGATATGAAATACGCTTTGCGTTTTCAAAACGATTTCAATTCAAAAGTACAACAAGATCATCCTACTAAATTCACTTGTGGCTTTGTTGTTCATGCAGGTTTTATAGATGGTGCCTGCTGGGAAATAGAACGTTGTGTGGAAGAATTGGGAATGCAAGTATTGTGTTTGCCAACACATTACATGGATTCTATTGGAACTTGGCGAGGAATTTTTGATAAAGAAACTGCACCAATATTTGAGCTAGCAAACAAATATAAACTAGCTATTGAAATTCACCCCTATGACGGCGAAAAATTTATCCAGCTAGAGAATCAATCTTGGCGATTTCATTTAATATGGATGTTGGCGCAATGTGCAGACGCATATCATTTTTACACCTTGGATGGGTTATATGAAAAGTATCCAGATATTAGGGTATGCTTTGCACACGGAGGACAACTAAACCATTTGAATATAGGGCGTAGAACCCAAGGTTTTGATGGTAGACCAGACCTTTTTGAGGGCCAAACAAGACCACGTAAAGCTTTAGGACATCCTAATATTTATTTTGACACACTCGTGCATGACACCATCTCTTTTGAGTTAATGGTAAGGCGCCAAAAAGGAACGGACCAGTTAATTCTAGGTTTGGATGACCCTTATCCCTTGGGAGAAATGGAAAGTGTAGCACAGTCATCCTATCCTGGCAAACTATTAGATTTGGCAGTACAAGAAGACATCATAACAGAAAAACAACACGAAGAAATTTGGGATAAGAATGTTGTTAGATGGTTATGTGGTGATAATATGGATTCGTTTTACAATAGGGTTAATAAAAAAGATTAATGGAGCATACTTTTATTTATGCGCAGCAATTAGATGCGCAAGATGAGCTAAGTTCTTACAGAGATAAATTTCATATTCCTAAACAAAAAAATGGGAAAGAGCATATTTATTTATGTGGTAATTCTCTTGGGCTTCAACCAAAAACTACTAAAGATTATGTAAAGCAAGAACTGGATGATTGGGCTGACTATGGTGTTGAAGGTCATTTTCATGCAAAAAACCCTTGGTTACCATATCATGAATATTTGACCAATAAAATGGCGAAAGTAGTTGGTGCTAAACCTATTGAGGTAGTGGTAATGAATACTTTAAGTGTAAACCTTCATTTGTTGATGGCTACATTTTATAGACCTAATAAAGAGCGGTACAAGATTTTAATTGAATCAGATGCTTTTCCTTCGGATAGGTATGCGGTAGAATCACAACTTAAATTTCATGGCTATGATAATGGTCTAGTAGAATTAAAACCTAGGAAAGATGAAGTTTTGCTTCGTAACGAGGATATAGAAGCCACTATTGAAAATGAAGGGGATGAAATTGCTTTAATATTAATAGGATGCCCAAATTATTATACAGGTCAGGTTTTTAATATAAAACGTATTGCAGAATTAGGCCATGCCAAAGGCTGCAAAGTTGGTATAGATTTAGCCCATGGGGCAGGTAATTTAAAATTAGAATTACATGACTCAAACATAGATTTTGCTGCTTGGTGTACTTATAAATATTTAAATAGTGGTCCTGGCAGTGTTGGTGGCTGTTTTATTCATGAAAGACATGCAAATACATTTAATTTACCACGATTTGCAGGTTGGTGGGGACATGATAAGGAAACTCGTTTTGGAATGAGAGATGATTTTAAGCCCATGCCTGGCGCAGAGGGTTGGCAACTAAGTAATCCACCCATATTATCCTTAGCTGCTATTCGCGCTTCACTAGATATTTTTGATGAGGTCGGAATGGAAGCTTTACACAGAAAATCAGTGCAACTGACGGGTTATTTGGAATACCTTTTAGGATATCTTTTAAAGAACGAAATTGAAATAATTACACCCAAAAACTCAAATGAAAGAGGTTGTCAGTTATCATTGTTGGTTAAAAAAGGTGAAGGAAAAAAAGTTTTTGAAGCGATCACCAGAAAAGGAGTTATTGCAGATTGGCGAGAGCCTAATGTGATTAGAATTGCTCCTACACCCTTATATAATTCTTACGAAGATGTTTACAATTTTACAATGATTTTAAAGGAAGAAATTAAAAAGTAATACGTGAATCAAGATAAAAAAATACTAATTGTAGGAGCAGGACTTTGTGGCTCTTTGTTAGCCATACGAATGGCGCAACGAGAGTATAGGGTTGAAGTTCATGAACGTCTTCCAGATATGAGAAAAACACCATTAGCTGGTGGTCGTTCCATCAATTTAGCATTGTCTGACCGTGGTCTTAAAGCTATTAAGAGCGCTGGTTTTAAAGAAGAAATACTAGAAGAATGTATTGGAATGGAGGGTCGTATGATTCATGGAATGGATGGTGAAGAACGGTTTTCTAGATATAGCGGTAGAAAAGGAGAGAAAATTAATTCGGTTTCAAGAACTGGGCTTAATGTTACTTTATTAGATAAAGCAGATGAATTTGAAAATGTAACTATTTGTTTTAATTCTAAATGTAAACACATTGATTTAGACAATGCTGTTGGTCATTTTTTAGATAATGAAGGAAAAGAACTAATAGTGAAATCCGATGCCATTTTAGGAACAGATGGAGCTGGTTCGGTGGTTCGTAAAAGTATGATGGCTAGGACGCCAGAGTTATTATTTAACTTTTCTCAAAATTTTCTTAAATCGGGCTACAAAGAACTAGAGATTCCAGCAACTAAAGATGGAGGATATCGCATAGAAAAAAATGCATTACACATTTGGCCTCGTGGCAAGTTTATGATGATTGCCCTACCAAATTTGGATGGAAGTTTTACAGTGACAATGTTTCACCCTTATGATGGTGAAGCTGGGTTTAATTCGCTGAATACTAGTGAAAAAGTGACAACTTTTTTTGAAAAGTATTATCCAGATAGCTTAAAACATTTTCCAAATTTAGTTGAAGAATATTTTAATAACCCTGTTGGAATGCTTGGAACTATAAAGTGTTATCCTTGGCAGGCTTTTGGGAAAACATTAATAATGGGAGATGCTGCACATGCTATAGTCCCTTTTTATGGTCAAGGTATGAACGCGTCGTTTGAAGATGTTAGAATATTTGATGAAACTTTAGATGAATGCAATGATGATTTAGAAATGGCTTTTAAACTATTTCAAGATAAGCGTGTAAAGAATACAAATGCTATTGCAGATTTAGCGGTTGATAATTTTTATGAAATGCAAGATAAAGTGGCTGATGAAATTTTTATTAGAAAGCGCACTATAGAAATGAAGTTAGAACAAAAGTATCCAGATTATTATTCCAAATATTCATTAGTAACTTTTCAAGAAGATTTGCCTTACCAAGAGGCGATGATTAGAGGCAGAAAGCAAGATGAATTGTTATTGGATATTTGTTCTCAATCAGATTGGGAAAGTATTTCCCTAGATGATATCTATCAACAAATTAAGGCACTAGTTATTTAAGATATGGGTAGTAAAATAATTAAAGGGAAAGCAAGTCCTCTAGGCAATTATCCACATATAAAAAGGGTAGGGGATTATATTTTTGTTTCGGGCACTAGTAGCCGAAGACCTGATAACAGTCATGTTGGAGCAACTCAAAAAAAAGATGGTTCTTGGGAATTGGATATTAAACTGCAGGCGGAGGCAGTTATCAAAAATATTGAAGCTTTAATCAAAAACATGGATGCTACGTTAAATGATATAGTGGATATCACCACTTTTTTAGTAGATATGAATGACTTTAAAGGCTATAATGAAGTCTATGGTCAGTTTTTTGATAGTGCTGGTCCAACTAGAACAACGGTTGCTGTTCACCAATTGCCACATCCTAACCTTTTAATTGAAATAAAAGCTTTGGTTTATAAGCCAGAGTAAAAACAAATTTTTTGATTGATTTTATCAACAGAAATGTTCATAAGCTTTTATAGCTTTTTGTAAGGTTTTGACCAAAAAACCTACTTTTGTTATTACAGAATTTCACAGGATATTTTTATTATGTCAGAACAAATAGAACGATTAAAAACATTAATCATAGGCTCAGGGCCAGCAGGGTATACTGCGGCAATTTATGCTGCACGAGCAGATTTAAAACCTGTTATGTATACAGGTATGGAACCAGGCGGACAGTTAACTACCACTACAGAAGTTGATAACTTTCCAGGATATCCAGAAGGTATTGATGGACCAACAATGATGGTGCAATTGCAACAACAAGCAGAACGCTTTGGTACCGAGGTTAGAATAGGTATGGTTACTGCTGTAGAATTTAGTAAAGAGGTTGGCGGTATTCATAAAGTTATCGTTGATAATGATAAAACTATTGAAGCAGAAAGCGTAATCATTTCTACTGGTGCAACTGCTAAGTATTTAAACATACCAAGTGAACAAAAATTACGGGGTGGGGGTGTATCTGCCTGCGCTGTTTGTGATGGATTTTTCTACAAAAATCAAGAAGTTGCTATAGTTGGTGCTGGGGATACTGCAGCAGAAGAAGCCTCGTATTTGGCTAACATTTGTAAAAAGGTAACCATGTTGGTGCGTAAAGACCATATGCGAGCTTCGAAAGCTATGCAACATCGTGTAAATAGCTTAGAAAATATAGAAGTACGCTACAATACAGAAGTCGAAGAGGTTTTAGGTGATCAAGTTGTTGAGGGCTTAAGAATGATTAATAATCAATCTGGAGCGAAAGAAGATATAGAGATTACTGGGCTGTTTATTGCTATTGGTCATAAACCGAATACGGATATTTTTAAAGACCAGATTACTATGGATGATACTGGTTATATTATAACAGAGGGAAAATCTACAAAAACAAATATACCTGGAGTATTTGCTAGTGGCGATGTCCAAGATAAAGAATATAGGCAAGCAGTTACTGCTGCTGGAACAGGATGTATGGCGGCGTTGGATGCAGAACGTTATCTAGCGGCTGTAGAATCTAAAGAAGAAGTTTCAGTATAAGTAAAAAATAGCTGATTAAATATAAAAGCCGCGTTATTGCGGCTTTTTATTTTTAATCTATTCGTATGTAATTTTCTGAGTGAACGCGATAGCCTTCACTATCTAAAGTGATTTGACTAAAAGAGTTATCGTTCAAAAGGAGTTCAAATTCAAAGACCTCAATACTATCCATCATTTCCATCATTGTCGAAGAACCATACTCTAAGGTTTCATATAGCCTGTTCTCAGTAGTACTGTAGGAACCATAACCAAACCATTCTGCTGAAATTGCCGGTACAATCCTCGTCCACATAACTTTGCTATTGTTGTACATTTTAATTTGGCGCCCCCCATTGTCTTTTTCTAGTATAGTATCTGTGATATTCGTGCCATCATAGATGTAATGACTTACTAGTTCCCAAGTCCCATTAATGGTTTTTTGTTCTTTTGATTCTAGCTTAGAATCAGGAGTGGTAGCGGAAATAGTTATAAATAGTAATAAAAATATCCCAAGTAAACTTTTCATAATTAAATTTTGAAATTTAGTTGGAGTAGTTAATAGTGTAGGTTGGTTATATTATTTGAACGAAAATTCTTTCAAATATTGTATGAAGTTAATGAAATTTAATGATTTGGTTAAAAAACTGAAGCTATATGATGTTTTTGTACATTAATGTATGCATCTAAACAGATATTTATAAAATTTAAGCATTCCTACTTTAGAGGAAAGTACCCATGCTAAAAATCTCAATATTTTAATCAATCCGTTTATAATTTTCAGAAAAAGTACGATTACCTTCTTCATCAATATTAATTTGGCTATAGACATCATCTTTTAATACCAAATCAAAAGTAAAAACTCTTAGTGTATCTAAAGCTTGCATCATTTCATTATCTCCATACTCAATAGTCTCAATAAGTTGATTATCTGTAATTTCATAAGAACCATAACCAAACCTTCCATTAGGCTCTTCTGGGACGTAGCGAGACCACAT
>CAYTRI010000014.1:0-26709 GCA_964440105.1 uncultured Flavobacteriaceae bacterium | reverse complement strand
GCACAATGGGGTGGGTTTAAAATTGGTTTTTCTTTATAAAAAACGAAAGTTTATATTTTACTTGTAACATTTCTCCATTAAATACTACATATCTATTACACTCTTTTTGTATTTTAAACACTTAAACTAAAAACACTATCGTTATGGGAAGTCTTAGCTACATTATACCAATAGGAATTGTATTGCTACTTGTATTTTTTTCAACAGTATTTATTGTAAAGCAACAAACCGCCGTTATCATTGAAACTTTTGGAAAGTTTACAAGTATTCGTAATGCGGGAATACAATTTAAGGTGCCATTTATGCAGCGTATTGCGGCTCGAGTCGGATTAAAAATTCAACAGTTAGATGTAATTATTGAGACCAAGACTTTAGATGATGTGTTCGTAAAACTTAAAGTCTCGGTTCAATATGTGGTCATAAAAGAAAAGGTTTATGACGCTTTCTATAAATTAGAATACCCGCACGATCAGATTACTTCTTTTGTTTTTGATGTGGTGCGTGCCGAAGTGCCTAAAATGAAATTGGATGATGTTTTTGTCAAAAAAGATGATATTGCCATCGCCGTAAAGCGCGAACTACAAGAATATATGTCTGAATACGGATATGATATTATCAAGACCTTAGTGACCGACATTGATCCTGATGCTCAAGTAAAACAAGCCATGAACCGAATTAATGCTTCGGAGCGTGAAAAAATTGCTGCTCAGTTTGAAGGTGATGCTGCACGTATCTTAATTGTAGAAAAAGCAAAAGCTGAAGCAGAAAGCAAAAGACTACAAGGACAAGGTATTGCGGATCAACGTCGCGAAATTGCTCGCGGACTAGAAGAGTCTGTAGAAGTTCTAAATAAAGTGGGGATTAATTCGCAAGAAGCTTCTGCGTTAATTGTTGTAACCCAACATTATGATACCTTACAGTCTATAGGAGAAGAAACGAACACCAATCTTATTCTATTGCCAAACTCTCCACAAGCAGGAAGTGATATGTTAAATAATATGGTTGCTTCGTTTACGGCAAGCAATATGATAGGGGAGTCTATGAAAAAAACAAATGTCCCTAAAAAGGGAGATAACTAAACAGTAAATTTTTTAAACTTAAAAAGCCTTGGCAAATAAATTTGCCGAGGCTTTCTTTTTTAAACTATTCTTTCGTTTAAAAATACTGTCCTATGCCAAATACAAGCCCATTTGTAGATTCGTTTCCTATACCAAATCCATAATCCAAACGAAATACAGCATTGAAAATACGTTTATGGATAAATCTAATCCCAAGACCAGGATACAATCTTGTAGAGCTTCCATCAAATAACTGAGAAAAATCTTCTCCTGGGTTACGCCAAGAACCAGCATCTATAAAAGCATTACTTTGTATCACAAACCATCCTTTTTCATACAATGTATGGCGGTATTCTGTATTTAAAACAATTGCTGCTGTACCGCGATCTACAACATTACCAACTCCACGAATGTTTAATTGATTATCCAAAGTAAAAGGAGCAAAAGGCGAATCCTCATTACCTATTGCGGCAGCTAAACGCAAACGGTTGGCCCAATTACCTTTAGTTCCAAGTTTTTTATAATAAATAAAGTCGTTTCGTAATGATAGAAAATCATTCAAAAATTCTTCGCCGGCAGCATCTCCGTCTTGAAAATGGATGTATTGACCAATAAATTCACTTTGAAAGCCATCAAAATACTGGTAATCAATATCAATATCAACATACCTGTAAGCCGCTCTGTAAAACCATTTATCCGCATTAAGATTTAATGGGGTGTTTGGTATTTGATCTTCGCCTTCAAACCTATAATTCTCTTTTACCCAAACTGCTCCTAATTCTGCCTCGTTATTAAAATCGAAAGAAAAGAGCAATTTTCCTTCTAGCATTTTAGAATTGAATCGATAGTCTTTTTCTCCTTCGTCAAAAAACACTGGCTCTTCCCTGGTTATATCCTGATAATTAAAGCCTAGCCCAATTTTATCGCTAAAAAGAAAGGGGTGTTCCCAAAAAGCACCATAAGAATTGAATACATTTTTTTCAAAGAAACCACCAATCAATTGGTTGTTCCCTAAAAAATTGAATTCGAACAACGAGAGCCTATATGCAAAGCTACCATCACTGGCCGTAGAAATACGAGGTCCTGGAATTATTGTAAAATTCTCTTCAATAGCATACGTTAAAACTATGCCATCACTAGTTGCGCTTTCTTTAAAACTAGCATTAGCTATACCTGGCAAACGCTTTAGGCGTTCAATATCTAAAATAACCTTATCCTTATTATAGGTTTTGTCCACTTTGGTTTTTATCAAACGTATTAAAAAAGATTCTTTGGTTTTTTTTAGTCCTTCAAACTCAATTTTAGAGACTATGCTGTCTTGAGCTGTTACTTGAAAAGACAGAAATACAAGTAGGCATGCTATTAGTTTTTTCATCTTAATAATTGCTAGAATTTTGTAAGACGAAAAGAAATCCGTTTCCATACGGAAATCTTAAAAAGAAATTTGAAAAAAGTCTCTGCATTTAAGCTTATACCAAAAAACCCCAACAAATTAATTTGTTGGGATTTTTCTTTATATATCAGTTAAAAAAGCATTTTAAAGCCCGTTAAGACCTTTTTAAAGCTAATAATATACTGTTAGGTTTAAATTGTAAAAAACCATAAGAGACCTCTCTTATTAATTGCATTTTCAATCATCAAAAGCAATTGTTTGTATTTAGTGTAATAAGAAATTCTTATACTAACTTTTCTGCTGAATTTTTGCCCAAGTATCTCTTAATGTAACCGTTCTATTAAAAACTAATTTTTCAGAAGTAGAATCAGTATCCACATTAAAATATCCTAAACGTTGGAATTGAAATCGTTCACCAACTTTGGCGTCTTTTAAACTTGGCTCTAGAAAGCCTGTTATTGTTTCTAAAGAATCGCGATTCACAAATTCCATAAAATCCTTGTCTTTATGTCCATCAGGATTTTCATTAGAAAAAAGACGGTCGTACAATCGGACTTCTGCTTCAATAGCATGTTTAATAGAAACCCAATGCAGTGTGCCCTTTACTTTTCGTAAACTTTCATCTGTGCCACTACCGCTTTTACTTTTTGGGTCATAAGTACATTGTACTTCTGTAATATTTCCATCTACATCTTTAGTGCAAGACTCCGCTTTGATGATATATCCATTCTTTAAGCGTACTTCCTTACCTAGTTTTAAACGAAAGAATTTTTTATTTGCCTCTTCCCTAAAGTCTTCTTGTTCTATATAAAGTTCGCTAGAAAAAGGAACCTTTCTAGACCCAAGCGACTCGTCTTCAGGACTATTTTCAGCATCTAACCACTCTTCTTCTCCTTCAGGATAATTTGTAATAACAATTTTTAATGGGTTTAAAACAGCCATTACCCTTGGTGTTATTTTGTTCAAATGATCTCTAACATGAAACTCCAATAAAGAAACATCTACCACATTTTCTCTTTTAGCAATACCCACGGTATCAGCAAAATTCCGAATTGATTCCGGTGTGTAACCTCTTCGGCGTAATCCTGAAATAGTTGGCATTCTAGGGTCGTCCCAACCAGAAACGACTCCATCTTCAACCAAGCGTAACAATTTTCGCTTACTAACTACGGTATGACTAAGGTTCCTACGAGCAAATTCGCGTTGCTTTGGTCTTAGTTTATCTGAAGATACCAATTGGTCTAAACACCAGTCGTACAATTCTCTATGAGGTAAAAATTCTAAAGTACATAATGAGTGTGAAACTTGCTCTAAATAATCACTTTGACCATGTGTCCAATCATACATTGGATAAATACACCAATCGGTATTTGTTCTGTGGTGTGCCTTATGAAGCACTCTATAAAGGATTGGGTCACGCATTAACATGTTAGGTGATTCCATGTCTATCTTAGCCCGTAATACATGCATTCCTTCTTTAAACTCTCCGTTTTTCATTCTTTCGAACAGGTCTAAATTCTCATCAATAGACCGGTCTCTATGCGGACCAGCTACTCCAGGCTCAGTTGGGGTTCCTTTTTGTTCAGCCATTGCTTCTGAAGATTGGCTATCTACATAAGCTTTGCCTTCTTTTATCAACTGAATTGCCCAATTATAAAGCTCTTGAAAGTAATCTGATGCGTAGCACTCTTTATCCCACTTATACCCAAGCCATTCCACGTCTTTTTTAATAGCATCTACATAGGCTTTTTCTTCTTTTGCCGGATTAGTGTCGTCAAAACGCAAGTTAACTGGTGCCTTATAGCTTTCTCCAAGTCCAAAATTTAAGCAAATAGAGCTTGCGTGACCTAAATGTAAATAACCATTTGGCTCAGGAGGGAAGCGGAATCGTAAGTCTTTTTGTGTATAATTATTTGCTAAATCTTCTTCAACAATATGCTCAATAAAATTAAGGGCTTTTTCGGCCTTTTCCATCAGAATTAATTTGTAGGCGCAAATGTAGGAAAAATGCGGTGTATAGCATCTTTTTACGGCGTACTCCAACAAAAAAAACGTATTCACAACATATTTAGCGAGATCGACAACAATAAATTTCCTCAACCCTTTATATGAATCATATTTGTATGTAGAATACCGTATTACCAACGGGGCAGTGATTTTCACCGCCTATAAATCTTATAAAAGCAAGAAAAGCGACCCCAAAGCTAAACCATTGCCTTATGAAAGATGTAAACCTATTTCAAAAGCTTATGCTGACTGCATGTGTCGCACTCTTAACCAGTGCAATAACGTTTGGTCAAGTCTTAAACAAACCAGAGCCTGCTCCAAACCCAAACATTGGTGCAACCTCTCCATGGACTTCAGCATGTGCTTCTGCAGATTTTAACGAATACTTTGTGAATTTTACATGGAGTCCACCATTAGTGGATTCTGCAAACGAATTTATTCTAGAGCTCTCTGATGCTGCTGGAAATTTTGATTCGCCAAGGGAACTTGATAGAGTTAGCGACCAAAACACAACTTTTGACTTTGACTTTAGTTTTGCTTTACCAACTGATATACAAGGCGATGGTTATCGTTTTAGAGTTAGAAGTACTAACCCTGCTATAACTAGTCCAGAGTCTGATGCTTTTTCAATGTATTACATAGGCTATAAAGACCCTATTCTTATTAGCCAAGATGGCAATGGAATTATTCCTCCAGGGGGAATAATTGAAAATTGCAATAACGGAAATGTAACATTAGCAACCCATAACGTTCCAGATCCAGAAAACTACGTTTACAAATGGTACAGAAGTGGAACACTTTTAAGCGAAACAAGTAATTCTATTACTGTTACACAAAACGGGATGTACTTTGTTGAGATTAATTACGGGCCAAATTGTTCTGGCTCTGCCAATACATTATCAAACACTATTGAAATACAGACAGGCGCTTCTTCAGGAATAGCCATTTCTGCTTCATCCAGTACAACCTTGTGTTCAGGGCAAACTGTGGATATTATAGCAAGTATAAATGACCCTTCATGGACATATACTTGGTTTAAAAACGCAACTGCAGTTACCTCACCTACTTTAGGAGATGCTACATTAACTGTAGATAGCTCAACTGCTAACTTTGATGGAGACTATACCCTTGAGATATCTGGTAGTGGTATTTGTACTGAGATTACAAATCCTGTTACAGTTAGTGATGCAGGAAACTTTTCAGTTACCTTAAACAATGATACTAATGTTATATTATTACCAAGTCAGTCTAGAACTTTAAGCGTTTCCTCTTCAGCAACAACCCCAACGTATCAATGGTACAAAGATGGTTCTCCAATAAGTGGTGCAACAAATACTACTACTGACATTTCTGAAGAAGGCGTCTATTTTGTAAGAGTTACGGAAAATGGCGGAGCATGTTCAGGAAATACAATTGATTCTGAAAATATTACAGCTGTGTTGCCTGCAAGCTTTGAATTTGTAGTGGCTTTTTCAAGTTCTTATACTTCATGTGAAAGCACAAGTGCTATATTAGCTTTAACGCAAATAAATGCAGTAGCTACGGATGGAACTAGAACAGATGTTACTGCGGATTTATCTGGAGATTTTACTTATCAATGGACGAGAAATGGAAGTGCTGTAGCTGGTGAAACTAGCAGCACAATCTCTTTGGCATCGTCGGTTGAGAATGGTGACTATATATTAGAAGGAACTTTAGATTCTTTTAGTCCAACTTCAAATCAGATAAACGCTACGCTTGCAAGCGGTGAAACTGTTACTATTAGTAGTACTGATTTAGCCCTTTGTGATGGTATTAATAATGTCACCTTAACTGCTGATATTGATTTGTCTTCTGAAACATTTACATGGTTAAGAGATGGGGATTCTGTTTCTACAACTGATGTTTCATTAACTGCATCAGAAACTGGAGTATATGAATTACAGGTACAGCGAACTGGTTGCCCTATTCGCTCTAATCAAATTACAATTATCCAGTTTGATGAGTCTATTGTGACTGTTGATGCTGAGGAAAACATCGTATTACAAGAAGGAAGCTCACAAACAATTGCTGCAACGGGAGCTTCGGCATATGAATGGTACAATGCAGATAATACACTTATCTCCAGTACGGATTCTGTATCATTAAGTGAAGAAGGAGCTTATACGCTAATTGCCTCGGTTGGCAGCTGTACAGTATCAAGAACTTTTACTGTTTCTTTTAGAGACAATTTTGCTATTCCAAATGTAATTACAGCAAATGGAGATGGCATAAACGACCTATGGGTTTTGCCAAATACATTTTCAAGAGACCCAGATATTACTGTAGTAATTTATAATGAAAACGGCGAAGAGGTTTTAAATCAACCTGATTACCAAAACAATTGGCCAGAATCATCTACAGCTTTTACTAAACAAAACATGATTTTTTATTACCGAATACTTAATGGTAGTAAAACATTAAACCAAGGAACCATAACAGT
Organism: uncultured Flavobacteriaceae bacterium; assembly: GCA_964440105.1. GTDB lineage: Bacteria > Bacteroidota > Bacteroidia > Flavobacteriales > Flavobacteriaceae > Croceitalea. The sequence continues at coordinate 19,790 of CAYTRI010000014.1, read as the reverse complement.
TATTCGTTAACCTCATCATGAGAAAGATTAAGCTACTTATTATTCTCCTAGTAACACTTTTGTGTTCGGGCATCTATGCTCAAGAGGAAAATCCTTTTTTGAGTTATGAAGCTCCGTCTCAAAACTTAATTAAATTTAATAGGTTTTTAATAAACCCAACATTTTCTACAGTTAGAGAAGATAAGTCTTATATAAATCTTTTTCATAGAAACCAATCGGTATCTTTTGATGATAACAACCAAACTTATTACTTAAGTTACAGTGGTAGAATAGGGGACAGAAGTGGTCTTGGGCTTAGTTTATATACCCAACGGGAAGGACTTTTTAGTAATCTAGGTTTGTTAGCCAACTATGCTTATGGGGTTAAGTTAAGCGATAAAAGTAATTTTACTTTTGGAGCAAACTTTTCATATTATACTAGTGGCTTTGATCAAGGTAGAGCAAATACATTAGACCCTAACGATGCGCTATTAAATAGTCTAGATGATAGTTCATTAATTTCTTTTCAGCCTGGTTTTAATATTTCTTACGGACAGTTTGACTTTGGTGTTTTTGCCGAAAACCTATTCGATTATAACCTTAAAACAAGTCAATCTAATACCGAGTTTAACGAAAAAACATATTCTGGCCACCTACAATATACCCATCAGTTTAAAAATGGTGAGGGTATTTTTGAGAGTGGTAGATTAATGCCTCTAGCAAGAGTAAAAAGAGTAGGAGAAGATGGTTACACTCTTGGTGGAAACCTAATTCTAGATTTACCTAAAGTTGGCTGGTTACAAGCGGGTTATGATGATTTTTATGGTGCTGCTGCAGGTATTGGTTTTAACTTAACTAAGAATATTTCTTTAGGGTATACTATTGAGAAAGGCCTTAGCGAACAAGCACAAAACTTTGGAGCAACTCACGAAATTTCTTTAGCATATTCCTTTACTCCTAATTTAACGGAAGATCGGGTAATGCTCGAAAAAGACAATGAGGACCTCGTTTTAAATGAGGAGCCAGAAGTAGAAGAAATATCGCTTACCGAAAAAGATGCTTTAATAGCAGATTTACAACAAAAACTAGCAGAAAATGATGCGATTTTAGATGAGTTACTGCTCCGTCAAGATTCAATAGAAAAGACTAGAGAGTCAGATTTAGAGCGAAGATTTAACATGGTAATGCGTTTGGTTCAAAGAGAAACCAATAATGATACTAATTTAAAAGACAAGGCTCGTAGAGCGTATTTTAAAGAAGCGGATAGTTTTGGGATAGCGGCTAGTACAAATTCTAATACCCCAATTTCTAATCAAGGTATAACTAGTTCTGCTTCAACCAAAAAAGTAATATCATTAAAGAAACCTGAGAAAGCAACTCCGGTAGCTGCTGTAGAAAACAAGAGAACTTCTTCAGCTAAGGATGTTATCTCTTTAAAAAACAACCAAGTAAAGAAAACAACTTTAGCAGCAAATACGGAGAAGCCTACTACAATTGCAAAAGACAAAATTTACAAGCCTTCAACTGTTAGGCCATCTAAAAAAATAAACAATAGATTAAATTCTTTTGATATTCCTAGTGTAGAAAGCGGTTACTATATCGTTGCCAATGTATACAATGGCAAAAAATACATGAACACTTTTATTGAAGATTTAGAATCTCAAGGTGTTAACGCAGACTACATAGAGAACCCTCGTAATGGACGTAAATATGTATACTTAAAGAAGTTTAGTAGTAAGCAAGAGGCAATGAATGCTTATGCTTCAAAAATGGATGGAACCTACAATAATGATATGTGGGTAATGAAAGTTAAAGGAACAGATGCTGATTATGGAGACGTAGCTAGTAATGATTCACGTTATGATTCTAATACTTTGCAAAAGAATATTGTTAAAAATAACAACCAAAACCCAAGTGGAGTTACTGCTAAGACTTACCGTTTAAATGGTATTGGAAGCGGATACTACATTATAGCAAACGTATTTGCCAATACGTCAAATGCAAATCGCTTTGTTAAACAATTGAACGCTATTGGTTTAAATGCTAGCTATTTTGTAAATCCTGAAAATAATTACAAGTATGTATACCTAAAAAAACATGAAACTTGGAATAACGCACTTACTTCTTATTACAACAAACTAAACGACGCATACGATGACAAAATGTGGATCATGCGCGTAAAGAATAATAGAGCTGCTTAAGTGATTTTCACAACAAGAATTTATTGTCTTATATATACACTTCTTCTCTAATTTTTACCTTGTTATTTAAAAACCCAATCTAAATATTGGTGTTTAACTCAAGCTTGTTTTTTGTTCTCTTTATATAATAAAACCTTTTAAAATAAGGGGTTACTATGTGAAAATGGATTTTCACAACATAAAATTACCCTACTACAACAATAAGTTTTTGACCTCGTCTTTTAAGGCAATCTTTGTTATTGGACTGAATTGGGTTGTTCTGTCTTCGAAGATCGATTTAAGAGGCCCAAACATTAAAACAATGAGTGGATTTCACCCAAGATTCCCTATAGTTTTATTAAACCTGCTAGCTAAATGAAGTTGTTTTACGGGAAAAAGAATGTTGTTCTTCTTATGTTATTAGGATTATTGCTATTGTTAGCAACTAAGTCCCAAGCACAGGAATACAATTCATTTGAAGTTCGCTACCAGAATAACCTGCGTGGTGATTTAACTTTTATAGGAAATAATATTCTTAATAGGGACAGCGGTACTGCTGGTGAAGGGCCAAACGACCCATATAATAATCAAAGGAATAATAATAGTTGGTCCGGTTCCAACAACGACAATAGCGGTTTTACAAATTACAACGATTACAAAAACATGCAATATATAGATGTAGATAGTGACCCTTCTACATTTAGCTCAAGTACTTCAACGTTCGCATTCGAACAGGCAGATTGTAACCTTATACGTTATGCAGGTTTATATTGGTCGGCTACTTATCCAAGCGCAACAGCAAATGGCTCTTTTGATGGTTTTACTTATAATGCCAATACGGTAGCCGTAGGAACAGGCAGGCAAACAGATTTTAATCAAGTAAAATTTAGAGTTCCCGGTGGAGCTTATGTAGATATTACTGCAGACGAAGTCCTTTTTGACGGCTTTACAAGCACAGATACATCTGTACAACAAAACAGTCCTTATGCTTGTTACGCAGATGTAACGTCTATGATTACTTCGCTAGCCAATCCTGAGGGAGATTATACTGTTGCTAATATTAGGGCAACTACAGGGGGTTTAACTCCTGGTGGAGGAACAACAGGAGGTTGGACGCTTATTATTGTATATGAAAATCCTACGTTTACAGGAAAATTTATTACTACATTCGATGGTTTTGCAAGAGTGAACGGAACCAATACTGTAGACATTGATTATAGTGGTTTTGAGGCTATTCCGGTTGGTCCAGTAATTGCTGATTTAGGTGCTGCTACTTTAGAAGGAGATTTTAGAATTTCTGGTGATGGCCTTAGTATAGAGGCTGATAGCAATTCAGGTTTTACTGCGGTTGGAAATACTGCAAATCCAACAGATAATTTCTTTAATAGTAACATTACCTTAGACGGTGCAATTACCACAAATAGAACGCCGGCCAGTACCAATACGCTTGGGTATGATACTGACATCTTTTTACTAAATAACCCAACAAATTCGGTTATACCAAACAATGAAACCGCAGCAACGTTTCGATTTTCAACAAATGGAGATCAATATTACCCTTTCTTTAACTCCTTTAATGTTGAGGTAATTGAGCCAAATATCGTTCTTGAAAAAAGAGTAGAAGATATTGCCGGTAATGATATTACTGGTGCGGGGGTAAACCTTGGACAGTTTCTAGATTATGTGCTATCATTTCAAAATATTGGAAATGACGATGCTATTAATTACACCATTAGGGACATATTACCTATAAATGTTACACTAGATGAGACAAACCTTAATCTGCCTACAGGTGTTACCTATACGTATACTCCTGCAACAAGAGAGGTTATTTTTACTATTCCAGACAATCTTGTAGAAGAAAATGATCCAGCTTCAAGCATTCGAATGAGAGTTCAAGTGGCAGAAAATTGTTTTGACTTTATTGATGCCTGTACCGATCAAATTGAAAACGTAGCTTTTTCAACTTACCAAGGTGAAATCAATAATGCTGTGATTACAGATGACCCAAGTGTTAATGATTTTGATACTTGTGGTTTTGTTACTCCTGGTGCTACTAACTTTTTATTAGACGATTTAGATGCTTGTGATTTTTCGAGAACAGTACAGTTGTGTGGAGACGATGTGTTACTAGATGCTGGTGATAATTTTGATGCTTACTTCTGGTATATAGATGAAAACAATGATGGTTTAATTGATGCTGGCGACACCCTAATTTCTGGCGCTAATACGGATACCTTATTAGTGACCGAAGTTGGAACTTATATTGTTGACAAACAAGTTGCGGACCCTTGTAAAGGTTTCCAAGAAATAATAACAGTAACATTGTTTGGTCAAACCCAAAGCAATCCTATTACTGCTTTAATCAATGATACTTCTAACACTGTTGAAGGTCAAGTTGTTGTATGTCCTAATGATGGAGAAGAACTGCCAGAAATCTTTTTGTGTGGTCTTAATGATACAGAATTAATCCAGATAAATATCCCTGATGCACAAAGTATTGAGTGGGAACAATTAGATGAGGCTAGTTGTACAGCAGCTACAGATGATTGTGCTAATAAAAACAATACTTGTACTTGGAACAATGTTGGTAATGGAGGTGACTTTACAGCTTCGGATGCTGGACAATACCGAGTGGTAATCAACTATTTAAATGGTTGTTTTAGCCGTTTCTACTTTAACATATTTAAAAATCCTCTAGACCCACAGTTTAACAGTAGTGATATTATATGTAATACTCCAGGAAACATCACAGTAACTAATATGCCTGTCGATTACGAGTTTCAGTTAGTAGATACTACTAACAATAATATATTAGTGCCTTATAGCTCAAATAACGGGCCAAGTTTTACTATTGCAGCCAACGGCGCTTACCGTGTTGAAATGCGTCAACAGGGTGTTACCGATGGTTGTGTCTTTATGCTAGACAATATTGGTATACTAGATAGAGACTTCCAAGTAGATGTTGTTACCAGAGATACAGACTGTAATGGATTAGGTGAAATTTCTGTTTCTGTTTTAAATGTAGAGGCTCAATATTATTATGAAATTTCGCAAGGGGGAACAAGTGTTGATACTTTTGGTCCTTCAAATGATAATAACTATACCTTCGAAAACCTAAATGATGGTGTTTACGATGTTTTGGTCACTACAGATGATGGATGTAACTATACAGAACAAGTTACCATAAATGATGTTTCCGATATAGCCGTATCAGCAATTACCACAAGAAATATAGATTGCGAGGACGGTATAGTAACAGTGACAGGTACTGGTGGTTTTCCCAACCCCGACTACTCATATGCTATCTGGTCTTACGTTGACGAAAGTGGTACTACCATCACATCTTATACAGACGTGAGTGATATACCTGCCGGAGAATTCCAAGCAACAAGTGATTTCACCTTTGTAATTGGCGAAGAAGGAGATTATCAATTTGTAGTGGTTGATGCTAATAATTGTACCGCGATATCTAATATTGTAACCGTAGAAGTAAGTCCTGCTGCCGATTTTGGTTCAACATTAGTAGTTGATGTAGCCTGTTTTGGTGAATCCACAGGGTCTATCACATACGACCTCATTAACAGCAATGGATACTCCCTTACATATTATCTAGTCCCAACTGATGATTTTAACAATGACAACAGCAGCACTAGTGCGGGCGGCATAACTTTTACCAATGATAATACTGATGTGTCATCAGCGATAGCAACAAATAATTCAGGAACATTTATCAACCTGCCTGAAGGAGATTACACTGTCGTAATCAACCAATCGAATGGCAGTGTTTCTTGTGATTATATTGAGAACTACGTCATTTCCGCTCCAGCCGACCCTGTAAGTGCAAATGCTGTTCTTGTCCAAGATTATACATGTTTGCAAGATGGTATCATAGAGGTACAAAGCGTATCTGGTGGAACAGCTCCTTATGAATACAGTATAGATGGTATTAACTTTGATGGTTCTGCTGGAGCAGATGTTTTTACTAACCTAACCGATGGTACTTATAACATTTCAATCCGAGATGCTAACAATTGTGTTTTTGTAACTCAAGATATCATAATAGCGCCATTAAATCCGCCAACTGATTTAACGTTTACTGCTACAAATCCGGTTTGTCCTTCATTGGTGTCGGATGTAACAGCTACTGTAGTAAATGGAGATGCACCTTTTGTTTTCGAAATAATTGCTCCATCTGCTATTGCAGCAACATCTACCACTGGAAATTCAGCAGATTTTGATGGGCTCTCTCCAGGCACTTACACCTTTAGAGTAACCGACGATAAAGATTGTATATACGAGGAAAGTTTTACGATAAATCCAGTATCTCCAATAACTGTAGTTGGTCAATTAGTGAGCAACATTACTTGTTTTGATGACACAGATGGTGAGGCAAGATTTACAGTAGACAATTTCAATACATCATTTGATTACAATATTACAGGCCCTTCCAATTTTTCCGGCACAGCAGAGACCAATGGAGTTATAGATTTAACTAGCTTAGATGATGGAACTTATACTATTGTAGTTACCGATAACGACACAAACTGTGCCGCAACTACAAATGTTACAATAAATGGACCTCCTGCAGCTTTAACTATAACGGCTTCTGAATCACAACCTACCTGTATTGCAGATGGCAGTGTTACAACAACGTCAAACGGCGGTTGGGGCGGCAATAGTTTTACCATTGTTTATCCAGACGCAACTACTACGTTCACTAATGGAACAGGCTCTTTTTCAAGCTTAAACCAAACAGGTACTTATACAATTTCCGTAACAGATGTAAATGGCTGTTCTGTTTCAACCACTTTCGATTTAACACCTGCTATAGCTCCAGTTTTAGCCATTACTGCGAATGATATTTGCTATGATGATGCAACAGGTTTAATATTGACTGCAAATGTTACTTCTGGTGGTGATGGAAATTTTGAATACAGTCTAAATGGAGGTGTTTTTGATACAAATAATGTTTTTACAGGTCTTGGGCCAGGAACTTATACTATTGATGTTCGCGATGGAAATAATTGTACTGATTCTGAAACTATTACGATTAACCCTGAGTTAAGTGTTACTGCTACTGCTCCAAACATTACTGCCTGTGCAACAGATACAGATATTGATATCACTGCTGCGGGAGGTGATGGAAACTACGTTTATTCTGTAGTACCAGATGGTGATCCTGTAGGTGCTTTTAGTACTACAAACCCTGTTACTGTTACTGGTGCAGGAACTTATGATGTGTATGTTAGAGACAATAATGGAAACACTGGATTCTGTGAAGCAACCTTTGAAATAACTGTTGTTCAAGATGCGCCTATTACAATTACACCAACCGTAACAGACATTAATTGTTTCGGAGATTCAACTGGTAGTATCTCAATTGCTGCAAGTGGAGGAGAAGCTCCATATACCTATAATATCGATGGAGGAACATTCCAAACAGGAACTGATTTCCTTAACCTTGCTGCTGGTACCTATGCTATTATAGTAAGAGACGCTAATGGTTGTGAAGAAACCGCTTCGGTTACCGTTAATCAACTTGACCAAATTGTTGCAGAAGCAACTCAAACACAAAATTATACCTGTACCCAAGATGGTGAAATTACCGTTGGTAGCATTACACCAACAATAGGTGGTTCAGGAAATTATCAATACAGTATAAATGGTGGTACATGGACAGCGTCAACCACTGGCGGACATACCTTTACAGCATTAACGGATGGAACTTATTCTATTAGTGTAAGAGACGCCCTAAATACAGGATGTATAATTACCCTTGCTGATGTAATCATCGCACCATTACCCGTAGAGCCAACACTTAGTGAGTCGATAACTTACAATTGTGATGGTACTGGAAATATTACCGTTTTACCTAATGACCCAAGTTATACCTATAGTCTAAATGCTGGTACTCCACAAACAAGCAATATATTTAATAACGTTGCGGTTGGAAATCATGTCATTACAGTTGATTATGGAAGTAATTGTACAACGGATATTAACGTAGTCGTTGAACCTGGAAATGCCTTTGAAGCAACTATCACTGCCTTTGAAAATCTTGATTGTAATGGAGATAACTCTGGGTCAATATCATTCGACGCAGATAACTTTGGAACAGGTGGATTCGAGTACAGTCTTGATAACTTCGTAACTGCTCCTCTTGGAAGTAGCACAACTGCTCCGGTAACCATAAGTGGTCTTGCAGCTGGTAATTATACCATCACAGTAAGAGACGTAGATAACCCTATCGCTGGATGTACAATAACGCTTAACCAAAATATTACAGAGCCAACCCTTGTAGTTGCAGATGCAAGCATTACGGAACAGTTTACGTGTAACAATTCCGGAGCCACTATTACGGCAAGCGCAACTGGAGGAACACCTTCCTATGAGTATCAATTAGAAAATAATTCTGGAACTGTTATAGTAGCCTACCAAGCTAATCCTGTTTTTGGAGGTCTTACAGCAGGCAGTTATGTTATTAGAGCAAGAGATGCTAATCTTTGTTCAGACCCTATAGACACCCCTATTACAATAGTTGCGCCAACAATACCAACATTCACTTTAACCCCTACTAATTGCTATAGCGGAGCTAATGATGCTACCATTCAAGTTGATGTTACCGCTGGTAATGGAAACTATCTTTTTAGCATAAATGGAAGTTCGTTAGTAACTCCAGTCTCTACAAATGCTACAACCTATACTTTTACTGGTTTAGGTTCTGGAACCTATACCATAGATGTTACAGATCAATATGGTTGTGACGCTATTTCGCAAACTATTACGATTAACCCTGAGTTAAGTGTTACTGCTACTGCTCCAAACATTACTGCCTGTGCAACAGATACAGATATTGATATCACTGCTGCGGGAGGTGATGGAAACTACGTTTATTCTGTAGTACCAGATGGTGATCCTGTAGGTGCTTTTAGTACTACAAACCCTGTTACTGTTACTGGTGCAGGAACTTATGATGTGTATGTTAGAGACAATAATGGAAACACTGGATTCTGTGAAGCAACCTTTGAAATAACTGTTGTTCAAGATGCGCCTATTACAATTACACCAACCGTAACAGACATTAATTGTTTCGGAGATTCAACTGGTAGTATCTCAATTGCTGCAAGTGGAGGAGAAGCTCCATATACCTATAATATCGATGGAGGAACATTCCAAACAGGAACTGATTTCCTTAACCTTGCTGCTGGTACCTATGCTATTATAGTAAGAGACGCTAATGGTTGTGAAGAAACCGCTTCGGTTACCGTTAATCAACTTGACCAAATTGTTGCAGAAGCAACTCAAACACAAAATTATACCTGTACCCAAGATGGTGAAATTACCGTTGGTAGCATTACACCAACAATAGGTGGTTCAGGAAATTATCAATACAGTATAAATGGTGGTACATGGACAGCGTCAACCACTGGCGGACATACCTTTACAGCATTAACGGATGGAACTTATTCTATTAGTGTAAGAGACGCCCTAAATACAGGATGTATAATTACCCTTGCTGATGTAATCATCGCACCATTACCCGTAGAGCCAACACTTAGTGAGTCGATAACTTACAATTGTGATGGTACTGGAAATATTACCGTTTTACCTAATGACCCAAGTTATACCTATAGTCTAAATGCTGGTACTCCACAAACAAGCAATATATTTAATAACGTTGCGGTTGGAAATCATGTCATTACAGTTGATTATGGAAGTAATTGTACAACGGATATTAACGTAGTCGTTGAACCTGGAAATGCCTTTGAAGCAACTATCACTGCCTTTGAAAATCTTGATTGTAATGGAGATAACTCTGGGTCAATATCATTCGACGCAGATAACTTTGGAACAGGTGGATTCGAGTACAGTCTTGATAACTTCGTAACTGCTCCTCTTGGAAGTAGCACAACTGCTCCGGTAACCATAAGTGGTCTTGCAGCTGGTAATTATACCATCACAGTAAGAGACGTAGATAACCCTATCGCTGGATGTACAATAACGCTTAACCAAAATATTACAGAGCCAAATGTAATTTCAGTTAGCAATGTTTTAACCCAGCCAACATGTATTGAAGATGGTTCTATTATAATAACAGCAACAGGCGGTACGGGCTCATATACTTATACAATAGCTCAGCCAAATGGCGCTCCAGATTTAGGGCCTCAAACAAATAATACCTTTACAGGTTTAGCAGAAATAGGCCTTCATACTATCACTGTTACTGATGCGAACGGTTGCACGGAGACAGATACATTTACAACCATTACTCCTTCTAATCCAACAGCAAGTATCGATGCTGCTTCAAATTTATGTTATGCCTCTTCAAGTGCTGGCTCAGCTACAATAGTTGTTGGTGCAACTGGGGGTGTAGCTCCATATTTTTATAGTATAAACAGTGGACCTCTAAGAACTTCAAATACATTCACAGACCTTATTCCTGGCAGCTATATTTTCACCGTAACTGACGCTAACGGATGTACGGATGATGTAGCGCAAGATGTTGAGCCACAACTAACTGCTAACCTTGTCTTAACTAAAGACTTAGATTGTACCGCCTCTCCAGATGCTGTATTAACCTTAAATACTTCAGGCGGATATAGTCCTTTTACTTATGAGTTAAATACTAATAGTGGTGGATATGTTTCATATACAGGCTCTCTACCATACGTAACTGCTTCAGCTGGAACATATAGGTTTAGGGTGACTGATAGCCAAGGATGTGTTGCAGAATCTAACGAAATAATCGTTACGCCTATTCAAAATCCGGTCGCAACAGCAACGGCTACAGACCCAACATGTAATGGAGATACAAATGGTGTGGCCGAAATTAATATTGACCCTTCTTTTGGTTCCTCTCCATTCGAAGTAAGTTTTGACGGCTCTGCTTTTTCTGCACAACGTGTATATGCTGGTCTTGCCGCAGGCACATATTCTTATACAGTTAGAGATAGTAAAAATTGTACGTTTACAGATACTGTTACTATAACAGACCCTGCTCTTTTTAATGCTGATGTTGTTCCTACAGATGTTAGTTGTGGTGCTTCAGGGGATATCCCAGGTAGTATATCCATTACTATTACAAGTGGCGGCGTTCCTAACTTTACGTATATTCTATATGACAATTTAAACAATATTGTACCTGTTACGGGGTCCAATCCTATTGTAAACACAACAGCAACTTCTGTAGTTTTTGATGGCCTAGCGTTTGGCGATTATTATGTTCGTGTAATTGATGCCAATGGTTGTGAGTACTATGAAAACCCTGTTAGAGTATTGGCAAACCCATACTTATCAGTAGATGCCGTCGTGCCAGCAGTAAGCTGTATAACAGGTGGTACTGTAGATTTATTGGCTAGTGGTGGGTCTGGTGATTACACGTTTACAATTTTTGGTGCTGGCACAGCTCCAGATGCAGAAACACCTGGGCCTGGCGTTGGCGAAGAAAGTGCAACATATAATGGTTTAAATACCGGGCAAACTTATATTTTTCAAGTAGTAGACAATGTAACTAGTTGTTCTAGTTTTGTTGAAGTTGATATTCCTGCACTTTCTGCAATTGATGTCGTTCCAGACCCAATAATAAACGATGCTACTTGTTTTGGAGACACCGATGGTTCTATAGCGTTTCAATTTCAAGATTATGACGGAACGGTAACAACAATAGATTATGAAATAAGAGAATCTTTAACAAACACTTCTTTAGGTGTTGGATATACTGGTTCAGTTACTGGTCCTTTAGGTCCTGGTCCAACACCAGCGGTTACAATATCTAACATTCCTCCAGGTGATTATGTCCTTTATTTTATAGAGGCCACAAACCCTTCTTGTTCTAATACCTATGATTTTAGAATATTAGAACCTTCTCCTGTAGTGCTAAATGTGATAGACCAAAATAATGGAAACTGTAATGAAAATGCTAATATTACGGTTATTGGCAGCGGAGGTACTGCGCCATATACATATGCTTTTGTTGAAGATGGAGTGACTCCTGTAGCTGGAGATTATAGCACTAATAATTATACAGAATTAGACGCGACTGTTAATACAGATTGGGATGTTTATATTCTAGACAGTAGAGGCTGTACAATACCAAATATTGATATAACTATAGCCAATGATCCCTCTCCGGTAATTTCTGCTATTGTTTTAAATCAATGTGCTGCTGACGAAGGCGATTTTACTATAGAAGTTACACTTGATGTCGCAGGCATTCAGCCTTTCAATCTTAGTTTAGATGGCGGTTCATTTCAGTCATCTACGCTTATTAACGCTGGAGATACCTATCAATTTACCAATATAAGTTCTGGAGCACACACTATAGAGGTTCGTGATTTTAATGGTTGTGGAAATTTAGTCAACGTTGATGTTTTTCCTCCAACTTCTATTACGACAGAAGTAACTACCCAACCAACATGTTTAGGAAATGATGGCGAAGTATTAATTACTGCCTATGGTGGTTCTGGAGTTTTCTTGTATGAATTATTTGATTCTGGAGGGTTTAGTATTGGAGGCACAGGGTCTCCCCAACCAAGTCCAGCATTTACTGGTCTTAATCCGGGGGTTTACACTGCTTTTGTTTACGATCAAGTATTGACTGGTTGTGATGCACAAGTGGATATTAATTTAGAAATACCTACAGCTGTACAATTTACAACTACCTCTACAGCTGCTAGCTGTTTTGGTGTAAGTGACGGTACAATTACTGTAACTCTTGATCCAACTTCAGATAACCCGCCTTACACATATCAATTGTTTGACGTTGCAACGGGTCTAATACCTCAAGGTCCTTTACAGACTTCAAATATTTTCACAGGCCTATCTGGTGACGATTATAGGGTTAGAGTGTTTTCGGGTAGAGGATGTCAAAATGATGTTATTGAAACTGTAAGTGAACCTTTAATAATTACGGTTCCTGCTCCTGTTATTGTTGAGTTTGGTTGTACTACAGGTAATAATGTAAACAATGCTTCTATTACCGTAAATAGCGGTTCAATCACTGGTGGAAGTAGCAACTATATAACCTACGAGTTTATTGAAGAAGATGACCCTAATACTGTTGCCGTAGAAGCTCCTGTGGTAGTGCAATCTGGCGCTAATACAACTTTCATTGAAGTTGACCCTGCTGGTGGTGTCTATACCATTAATGTTTATGATGATAATGGTTGTGTCGGTACTACAACAGCAACCATACTTCCTTTTGATGAGCTACTTACTGCAACAGCTACATTTAACAACGACTTAAGCTGTGCTCCTGGTAACGACGGTTCTATTACAGTTACTGTTACTTCAACCGCAAGTGATCCTACTCGTTTTGAGTATAGCATTGATAATGGCGTAAACTATCAAACCCCAAATACTTTTACTGGACTTACTGCTGGTAACTATACTATTCTTGTTAGACATATTGATACGGGTTGTATCATCTCAGCTACAGAAACTATTGAAGGCCCTCAAGTTCTAGACCTAGACCTTGTTGCTGTTGCAGACGTTATCTGCTTTGGAAGTGCTACTGGAAGTGCAAACTTTGACCTTAATAATGCGGGTACAACTTATGCAGCCGCTATTGACTATACGCTTTACTTTGATGTAAATAATACACCAGGAAACCTTGCTGATGATACCATTACCAATGGTAGTGATGCTGATGGTGTTTTTGAAGTAACTGGATTATTGGCTGGTAATTACTTCATTGAAGTTACTGAGGCAAACTTCCCTAACTGTACTTATAGCGAAAACTTTAGTGTTGCTGGGCCATCTGCTGCAATCACAGGAGATACCGCTGTAACCGAAATTACTTGTAATCCAGGTAATGATGGAATTATTGAAGTAATTGATGTGTTAGGTGGATGGGGTGATTATCAATATTATGTTAGTACAACTCCAAACCCAGATGAATTTGATGCTTCTAATTATGTTGCCAATCCAAGATTCGAAAACCTTACTGCTGGTACTTATCAAATATGGGTGATAGACGTAAATGGGTGTCCTGAACAATTACCAGATGTTACTCTGGCTGACCCAACACCTATCGTTGCAGATTTACAAATCAACAACTATAATTGTGTCAACTTACAGGGTGAAATAGAGGTTGTTGGTATACCAGCAATCAATCCAGTAAGTGGAGGGCAAGGAAGTAACTATACCTATCAACTGGTTAGAAATGGTTCTAACGTTGGGTCTGCTCAAAATACAACTATATTCTCTGGCCTTGGCGCTGGCTCTTTCGAAGTCTATATTTTAGACCAGTGGGGATGTAATCTACTTGTTGGCCCTGTTGTATTAACAGATGCAATGGCCGCTACTGCTGCAGTCGTTAAACCTATTGATTGTACCATAAGTCCAGATGGAGAAATTACCATTACCGTTACAGGTGGGTCGTCTAACCTAGACTATACTGTTACATATCCAGATCTAACTACTACGGTTTCACAAAATAATGGCGTGTTTACTAACCTTTCTCAACCAGGAGAATATGTATTCGTTATTACTGACCTTGATACCGCAATTCCTTGTACGTATACCGTAAGACAAACATTAGATCCAGCGATATTACCGGTATTTACCGAAACCCATACTGATGTTACTTGTAATGGTGCAAATAATGGTACCATTGCCTTATCGCAAACAGAAAACGGTATTAATCCATTGACGTATACCATTTCTCCTATTGCAGGAACATTCAATGCTGCTACAAGCACATTTGAAAATCTTCCTCCAAATACTTACGCTATTACAGCAACAGGAACTAATGAATGTACTACAACCATTACCAATATTATAATTGACGAACCTTTAATAATTACGGTTCCTGCTCCTGTTATTGTTGAGTTTGGTTGTACTACAGGTAATAATGTAAACAATGCTTCTATTACCGTAAATAGCGGTTCAATCACTGGTGGAAGTAGCAACTATATAACCTACGAGTTTATTGAAGAAGATGACCCTAATACTGTTGCCGTAGAAGCTCCTGTGGTAGTGCAATCTGGCGCTAATACAACTTTCATTGAAGTTGACCCTGCTGGTGGTGTCTATACCATTAATGTTTATGATGATAATGGTTGTGTCGGTACTACAACAGCAACCATACTTCCTTTTGATGAGCTACTTACTGCAACAGCTACATTTAACAACGACTTAAGCTGTGCTCCTGGTAACGACGGTTCTATTACAGTTACTGTTACTTCAACCGCAAGTGATCCTACTCGTTTTGAGTATAGCATTGATAATGGCGTAAACTATCAAACCCCAAATACTTTTACTGGACTTACTGCTGGTAACTATACTATTCTTGTTAGACATATTGATACGGGTTGTATCATCTCAGCTACAGAAACTATTGAAGGCCCTCAAGTTCTAGACCTAGACCTTGTTGCTGTTGCAGACGTTATCTGCTTTGGAAGTGCTACTGGAAGTGCAAACTTTGACCTTAATAATGCGGGTACAACTTATGCAGCCGCTATTGACTATACGCTTTACTTTGATGTAAATAATACACCAGGAAACCTTGCTGATGATACCATTACCAATGGTAGTGATGCTGATGGTGTTTTTGAAGTAACTGGATTATTGGCTGGTAATTACTTCATTGAAGTTACTGAGGCAAACTTCCCTAACTGTACTTATAGCGAAAACTTTAGTGTTGCTGGGCCATCTGCTGCAATCACAGGAGATACCGCTGTAACCGAAATTACTTGTAATCCAGGTAATGATGGAATTATTGAAGTAATTGATGTGTTAGGTGGATGGGGTGATTATCAATATTATGTTAGTACAACTCCAAACCCAGATGAATTTGATGCTTCTAATTATGTTGCCAATCCAAGATTCGAAAACCTTACTGCTGGTACTTATCAAATATGGGTGATAGACGTAAATGGGTGTCCTGAACAATTACCAGATGTTACTCTGGCTGACCCAACACCTATCGTTGCAGATTTACAAATCAACAACTATAATTGTGTCAACTTACAGGGTGAAATAGAGGTTGTTGGTATACCAGCAATCAATCCAGTAAGTGGAGGGCAAGGAAGTAACTATACCTATCAACTGGTTAGAAATGGTTCTAACGTTGGGTCTGCTCAAAATACAACTATATTCTCTGGCCTTGGCGCTGGCTCTTTCGAAGTCTATATTTTAGACCAGTGGGGATGTAATCTACTTGTTGGCCCTGTTGTATTAACAGATGCAATGGCCGCTACTGCTGCAGTCGTTAAACCTATTGATTGTACCATAAGTCCAGATGGAGAAATTACCATTACCGTTACAGGTGGGTCGTCTAACCTAGACTATACTGTTACATATCCAGATCTAACTACTACGGTTTCACAAAATAATGGCGTGTTTACTAACCTTTCTCAACCAGGAGAATATGTATTCGTTATTACTGACCTTGATACCGCAATTCCTTGTACGTATACCGTAAGACAAACACTTGATGCTCCTGTAGACCCTATTCTATTGGATGCACTAGTAGAAGATGTTAGTTGTTTTGGTGGTTCGGATGGTAGTATTACCGCTGTTTTAGATGCTGCAACAGCAACTAATCCTGATTATACTTATGAGTTATATAGAACATCAGACTTGGTGACTCCTATTAGAGTTGCTCAAGCAAGCCCATTGTTTGAAAATTTAGATGCGGACTCTTATCAAGTTCGAGTAATCTCAGCTAGGTCTTGTGATGATGTTAAAGTTGAAGTTGTTGGCCAGCCAAATGCACTTTCTGCTTCGGCTTCTGCAACACCATTTGCTTGTGCAGCAGATAATACTGTAAATACATCAACAATTACAATTACAGCAATAGATGGAACTGCTCCATACTTATATAGTATTGATAATGTTAATTTCCAGACATCACACACGTTTGAAATTATTGATAATGGTGCTACTCAAACAATAGCTATTTATGTTGTAGACGCTAACGGATGTCCATTTACAACTGATGTTACCATTCAGCCATTAAACACATTTACTGCAGCTGTAGCTCTAGATAATGCTATTAGCTGTGCTAATCCTGAACAGATAACTATTACGGTTACTGAAACTGGAACTCCTGGAGATGTCTATTCGTTTGAATTGTTGCCTATTCCAAACACAAATGGTGTAATGACCTCAAGCACAAATACCACTGCGGCTTTTGATTTGTCTGTCGTAGGAAACTACACTTTCCGTGTAACTAACACTACAACGGGTTGTTATGTAGATACTGCGCCATATGAGATTACTCCTTTTGATTTAATTGATGTTGTTGCAACAGCTACAACACCTGTTTCGTGTTTTGGAACTGCAACTGGTGCTTTAGAAATAAACATTACTGGTTATACAGGTAATTATGACTATCAAATTTTTGATAGCTCAAACAATCCTGTTGGGGCTGTGGTCAGTGCCGATACTAGTATAAACCCAAGGCCTATAACAAATGTCTCTGGAGGAAATTATTATATAAGAGTTACAGAAACCGATGTTCCTTTATGTCTTGAAGACTCAAACACTGTCACTATTATTTCTCCGCCTGCTGCACTTTCAACAGTAGTCTCAATAGAAGCGCCTGTGACGTGCGATAATAATCAAGGGGAGATTTTAGTTACGCCTTCTGGTGGATATGCGCCGTATGATATTGTATTAACAAATACCACTTCTGGTCAAGTTTACAATATTGCAGATGTTACTAGTTATTTATTTGATGGTCTTTCTGCAGGAAACTTTACTATTGATGTTTCAGATAACGGAAGTGTTCCATGTATAGATAATGCGACTGAAACTTTGGTTCCGGCAATTCCAATTACAGCAGATATTACAGCTACACCAACAACATTGCTTTGTTTTGGAGATACCAATGCTACCGTTTCGGCAATCAATGTTCTAAATGGTGAAGGAGTATACCAATATCAATTAAATGAATATGATGTAACTGGAACAACAATAGCATTTACAAGTGGTAGTCAAATTAGTCCTGATTTTAACAATTTAGGAGCTGGTATTTATTCTATAACAGTGTCTGATGGTTGGAACTGTGACGTTGAAACAGTTCAAGTTACTATCACAGAACCAACTGATGTAATGGCCTCTTTAATACAGTTAACAGAGTTAACATGTGCTAATGATGCTCAAATTGAATTAAGTGCCTCTGGAGGAACTGGACCATACCAATTTAGTACAGATGGGAGTGTTTACACTGCTATGACAGGTGGCAATTCGCATACATTTAGTGTTGTAGATGGTGTATATCAGTATTATGTTAGAGATTCTTTTGGTTGTGAGGCCATGATTTCAAATCAGATTACTGTTGATCCTGTTCCGCCTTTAACTATTGCTATTGATGATAGTGCTGCTTTCATTAATTGTACTGGAGAAGCTTCGGCAACAATAATTGCCAATGTAACAGGTGGTTTAGGTAATTACAGTTACGAGCTGTTTGCAGATGCTGCTCTTACTAACCTTATGAGTGGTCCTCAAACAAATGACACATTTAGTGGCTTGGTTGCAGGAAGCTATTATGTTCGAGTTACTAGTCAAGATTGTGAAGAGGTTTCAGGAGAAATTATAATTACGGATCCAGCTCCTTTACAAATAGATGTAGAAGAGTTCACGGATGTAACTTGTTCTGGTCTTGATGATGGAACAATTACTGTTGAAGTATCTGGTGGAACAGGAGAAATTCAGTACGCTATTACTCCTAATCTAAACCAATTTGATACGGTAAACACATTTGATGATTTAGCCCCAGGAGTTTATGATGTAATAGCGCAAGATAGAAATGGCTGTTTTATTCCATTCCAATTTACAATTGATGAGCCCCAACCGTTAGATCTAGTTACAGTATCTGTATTGGATGAGATTTGTGAAGGAGATGCGGATGGTTCCATAGAGATTGCTATATCTGGAGGAACTGCACCATATAGCACAGCGTTTAATTCTAATGCGGATACGGATTTTATACAAGATCAAACGCTATTTACAGATTTAGCAGCAGGGACTTATGTAATCTTTGTAAGAGACGCTCAAGGTTGTGAGGAAAACATTATAGTTGAAATTGAATCTGGTGTAAATCTAAATGCTGTGGTAACCCCTGTATATGAATGTTCGGGTGACACTCCGGATAATTATATAGATGTTGTCCTAGAAGATTCTTCTGTAGGTACTAATGTACTTTATGGTTTAGATGCTGATCCTATGCAATTGGCTCCAGATTTTACGAATATGGCACCGGGAATGCACACCTTAACCATAGCGCATGCAAATGGGTGTCTAAATACAATAGACTTTGAAATTCAAGATTTTGCTCCTCTTACTTTAATATTAGAGCAAAATAATATAAATGAAATCACTGCTATTGCAGGTGGTGGCCTTGAAGATTACACATTCTATTTCGATGGTATAGACAACGGTGATGATAACACCTACATTATAAATAGAACAGATACGTATACCGTTCGTGTTGTAGATCAAAATGGTTGTGAAATGGTGGCTCAAATAGAAATGGAGTTCATTGATATTGAAATTCCTAATTTCTTTACTCCTGATGGAGATGGAAATAGAGATGCATGGGCTCCAGACAACTTAGAGGCATTTCCTAATATACTAACTATCATCTTTGATCGTTATGGTAGAGAGCTCTATAGGATGGAA
>CAYTRI010000013.1:0-26896 GCA_964440105.1 uncultured Flavobacteriaceae bacterium | reverse complement strand
TCTGTTAAAAATCCAATTTTATCACTACGTTGATCAAAAACATTATTCTTGCCTTCATCTTTAATTGCAACTAATGCGTAATCGCCAGATTTTAAATTTTTTAATGAAAAAAGAGGGAGACTATCTAGTGTATTAGTTATATAATTTGGAGGATATTTATAAATAGTAGAATCATTGTAAATGCTATCAATTTCATAAAGCATTACACTTACAAACTCTTCTGCCTTACGTTTATAAGCATCTTTAATTGCCCCAGAAAGTGAGAGAGAATCAATATAATTTCCAGTTGAAAAAACATAGCTTAAAAAACTATTGGGATTACCCTCGTTATTATCTACAATACTTTGTCCAAAATTTATGGTATACGTAGTATTCTCTCTTAGGGTATCTTTAAAAGTTATCTCGATAAATTTACTTGCTAAACCCTGCGGTTTTATTTCTGGAATATATTTTAACGGAGGCGATACTACAAGCTGATTTTGCACATCTTGTAATTTTATATATTCATCAAAAGTGAGACGAATACTCTTTTTATTAAAATTAGTGCTCAGGTTTTCTGGTTCAGTTTTTAATAACACTGGTGGGGTAACATCTTTATCACCACCAGATGGAGTGCCACGTCTACCGCATTGCCATAGCGCAGTTAGTATTAGAAGTAGAAAAAGGAAGCTTAAAATCTTTTTCAAAAAGGGCATAAACTTAAATTGATAAACAAATAAACAACATCTTACAGGATTATAGAATTTATAGCTTTCAATTTTAGAAAACTTTGGTATTTGTTTTTTTAGAAAATTAAGGCACAATAGCCATCGTGACAACAAATAGTTTTACACCTTCTACTTTTAATAAAGCAGAACCAGAAGCTTCTATTGTTGCACCAGTAGTAATAACATCATCTACCAATAGAATAGTTTTGTTTTTTAGAAGGGACATATCGGCTACCATATAGAGCTCTTTGGTGCTTTGCCATCTATTAAAACGACTTTTTTTGGTTAGCGTTTTAGTATTAGCAGTTTTTATTAATATATCCTTTAAAAAAGGCACATCTAAATAATGTGCTAACCGTTTTCCAAATAAATCTACTTGATTATACCCTCGTTTTTTAAGTTTTTTATGATGTAATGGTACAGGTATTATTACATCTACTTGCTCTAATCCACCTTGTTGTTTTAGAATTTCACCGTACCAATCTCCGAAGAATTCCCCTATTTTTTCTTGGTTTTTATACTTTAAATGATGTAAAAGTTGTTTAACAATACCATTTTGAGAGAAAAAAAGAAGAGCACTAGCTTTTTTAACAGGAATTCTCCCATAAAAAACACGATCTACAGTGTTCTCTTCTAAGAAGTTATAATCGGTAATCGGCAAATCATTCCGACAAACGGTACATAGCAGGTGTTCTCCTCTATATAATTGTGTATTACATCCAAAACATACCATTGGTAATAGTATGTAGTTAATATCGTTTATTATCTTTGGAAACCTGTAGTTTGTCAAATCTTATTACCTGCTGAATTAGCCTCTTATTGATGGAATCTCAAGATACTAAATTCAATTATAAAATAATTTCTACGGCATTAGTCGCGGTTATCATCGCTATTCTAATTGCCTTCTACTACAGTTATGCGCAATCTAAAAACAATTTAAAGTATTTAGAAGACGAAAAAAAACTACTTGTAAAAGATATTACCTTAATGAAAGTTGAGGTAGACAGGCTTTCGGGCCTAAATGAAGCTGGTGATATTGAGCTACAAACTTCTCGCACTAGCATACAACAACTTTTAGATTCGGTAGGGAGATTAAATTTTAGTATTTCTAAACTAAAAGAAAGTCAGAGAGCACTTAGAGTTCTAGAGCTAAAGTTTGATAGTTTAAAAGTTAAAAACAACTTTTTACGTTATAACAATAACCTTTTGGCAGACAAATACGAAAAAACACGTAGAGAGATTCAAGAATTGCGAGGAAAGACTAACTCTTTGGAACAAGCAGAAGCTTTAGTAAGACAAAAAAATAAAGAGCTTAGCAAAGAGTTAAAAGTTAAAAGCTATTTACAAATGGCTGAAAATAGTGGCGAAGGTTCTGCATTTCGAATGAGAGGCGGTAGGCCTATAGAAACCAACAAAGCTTCTACAGTTGAAAAACTCAGAGGTTGCGTAACTATTTTAGCTAATCCCAATGAAAGTGGAAACATTAAGGTACTATATCTTCAGTTTTTAGGTCCGAACATGGAGGTTATTGAGGATAATGCAAATACAAT
This sequence comes from uncultured Flavobacteriaceae bacterium, assembly GCA_964440105.1. Taxonomy (GTDB): domain Bacteria; phylum Bacteroidota; class Bacteroidia; order Flavobacteriales; family Flavobacteriaceae; genus Croceitalea. The sequence goes on along the minus strand of CAYTRI010000013.1, from coordinate 24,639 downwards.
TTCGGTTGGTGGAAATACCTATAGTAAAAGGTCTGAAGTTGTGTATCTTGGAAAGAAAATTGAGATGTGTGATGCCATTACAGTACCGGAAGGTTCTTTAGAAGAAGGTATATACACCTTAAATATTTTTGAAGACGAACGCTTACTATCGTCCGCAGAATTTCAGTTAAAATAAAACTTCGCTCTTTTTAGGCATTGTACTACTTTTGCCTAATGGCAAATCAAGAAGACATTTTTAAGAAGGTAATTTCGCATGCAAAAGAGTACGGCTACGTATTTCAGTCTAGTGAGATTTATGATGGGTTAAGTGCAGTTTATGACTATGCCCAAAATGGAGTAGAACTCAAAAAAAATATACGGGAGTACTGGTGGCAAGCTATGGTGCAGCTTAATGACAATATCGTTGGATTGGATTCTGCTATTTTTATGCACCCTACTACTTGGAAAGCTTCTGGTCACGTAGATGCGTTTAACGACCCTTTAATTGATAACAAAGACTCTAAAAAACGTTATCGTGCAGATGTTTTAGTGGAAGATTATGTTGGTAAAATTGAGGCCAAGATTGACAAAGAAGTAAAAAAGGCTGCTAAACGATTTGGAGATAGTTTTGACAAAAAGCAATTTTTAGAAACAAATGGTCGTGTAGTTGATTATCAAAAAAAGGGAGATACTATATTAAAACGTCTTGGAAAATCTTTAGAAAATGAAGATTTAGCGGACGTAAAAGCACTAATTGAAGAATTAGAAATTGCCTGCCCACTTTCTGGCTCTAGAAACTGGACAGCTGTAAAGCAGTTTAATTTAATGTTTGGTACTAAGTTGGGTGCCTCTGCAGACTCAGCAATGGATTTATACCTACGACCAGAAACAGCTCAAGGTATTTTTGTGAATTTCTTAAACGTTCAAAAAACGGGGAGAATGAAGATTCCTTTTGGAATTGCTCAAACAGGCAAAGCATTTCGTAATGAAATTGTTGCGCGACAGTTTATTTTTCGAATGCGTGAGTTTGAACAAATGGAGATGCAATACTTCATAAAACCAGATACGCAGCAAGAATGGTATGAAAAATGGAAAGAAAAGCGAATGAACTGGCACCTTTCTTTAGGAATGGGAGAAGACAATTACCGCTTTCATGACCACGAAAAGTTAGCGCACTATGCAGATGCGGCTTCTGATATTGAATTTAAATTTCCATTTGGGTTTAAAGAATTAGAAGGAATTCACTCAAGAACTGATTTCGATTTAAGCCAGCATGAAAAACACTCTGGTAAAAAACTACAATATTTTGACCCAGAAGAAAACAAGAGTTACGTGCCCTATGTCTTAGAAACTTCTATTGGTTTGGATCGTATGTTTTTAGCTGTTTTTAGTAACTCTTTACAAGAAGAAGAACTAGAAAATAATACTACAAGAACGGTTTTAAAATTACCTGCAGTTTTAGCACCAACTAAAGCCGCTATTCTACCTTTATTAAAACGCGATGGTCTTCCAGAAGTAGCAAAAAAACTAGTAAATGATTTAAAATGGGACTTTAATGTTACTTATGATGAAAAAGATGCTGTAGGTCGTCGTTATCGTAGACAAGACGCTAACGGAACACCATTTTGTATCACAGTAGATCATCAAACTTTAGAGGATGAAACAGTAACTATTCGCCATAGAGACACTATGGAGCAGCAACGCGTTAAGCTTTCTGAAGTAAAAAGCATTATCGCTAAAGAAGTGGATATGCGCGAGTGGTTAAAACGAATCTAAAATCTAAATTGTCAATTCGAGTTTTTTTCGAAGGAAAAAGTATCGAGAATCCATAATACAGAATATGAAAGTTCTTGTTTTCGATACAATTTTTAAAGTCTTAAACTTAAAAAATCACTCAACCTGACGAACTCTATTTTAAAGCATCATTTATATATCTATTTTTCTTTTTTGAATGAAGACAATAATAAAGTTAGATAGATGAAAAAGCCATGGCCTACTAAAAATGCTATGGAGCAGGTTTATAAAATGAAACTATGGGGTTATAGCCAAGCTGAGTTTTATTCTGGAGAAGGTTCGCATGACCCAAAGATTATAAATCCTTACCTAACCGCGGTAACATCATTTTTAACCTCTTTTGAAAACCCAATTACAGTTTGCGATTTAGGTTGTGGCGATTTTAACATTGGCAAAGACCTTGTAAAGCATACTAAAAAGTATATTGCTGTAGATATTGTCCCAGACCTTATTAAGCATAATAAAAAGAATTTTAAAACTGAAAATTTAGAATTCCATTGCTTGGATGTTGCAAAGGACAATTTGCCTTTTGGGGATTGTGCAATCTTAAGACAAGTATTGCAACACTTATCAAATGCTGAAGTAACACTAGTTGTAAATAAATTGTCTCAATACAAATATGTTTTGCTAACAGAGCATATTCCCAATGGAGATTTTAAACCCAATAAAGACATTATTTCTGGTCAAGGAATACGGCTAAAAAAGCAAAGCGGTGTTAACCTTTTGGCAGCTCCTTTCTATTTTAATGTAAAAGAAGAAATAACACTATCAACTATTGTTTTAGAAGATAATAAGGGTGTTATTGTAACTAAAGTTTATACCCTGTAGTTAGCCAAATAATAACTAATTTTCTTCTGCTATAAATTTAAAATAACCTTCTACATCTTCTATCTCCGCAATATTAAGAATCCAACATATTTCGGCAAAATCTGAAAAATCAAGACCTCCTTCTGCAATTACCTTGTTCAAATACCGATTCTCATTTCCATTGTATTTGTTGCTAAGTTTTATGGCTAGCTCCCAAACTTGCAACAAATGTTTATTTGTAATACTTTCTGACCAAGGTATGACATCTTTAGATTGAAAGCCAGGTGTTCCATTTTGGACTGAATTTCCGTCTGGTATTTTATGGTAAGTAGCGGCTGATTTAACATATGCCAGTTTTTCAGGTGTAGTAACCTTCTCGTTCCAATTGCTATGCTGTACTACATGAATGCGACTGGTATCAAGATTAGGTATTGCCATTTCAAGCCTTTTGATTAAATCAAATGTAAAGTCAGATTGTCCAGCCTCCGAAATCCATATAATTCCATCTGAGCGTAAGGTTTTTATTGAAAGTTTGACTACTTCAATTAAGGCATCATCATAAGCATTGTGCGCGTCGCTCCATTGTTGTCCAAAACTCAGCTCAAAAAGCGAATTAGGTGGAACATAAAGACCGTCTTGCATGCCATAAGTACCCGCGATGGCGTGATAATTTATGGTATTGTATTCAGCTTTAGATAAAAGGGTGGCAAATGCAGCGACAGAGTGTAAATCATCTACGTCAGTCTTGCAGTCATAATGAATGAGCAGTAAATCCTTGTCTATATCAAAATTTATTTTTGATATGCTTTTTTGTTGTCCTGAGGCTATATTGATGGCTACGAGAAGAAAAAAAATAACTATAATGCGCATTGATTTCTATATTGAATATTCTAGGACTAAGATAATTAAAAACAATGTTAAAAAGCGTAAGCTATAGACATAGTCAATGTTAACATAACGCAAAAAAATAAACGTATTTGCATTTTTAAAAACAAGAGTCTTAATTTTAAGCTTGTCAATTTAATAAACAAAAAATCAACATACAATGAGTGATTCACACAACAGTAATGGCGATCCAAGCCAATGTCCTTTTTTAAGTGGTAAGCAAAATACTACTGGCGGAGGTGGCGTAAAAAACAGAGATTGGTGGCCTAATGAGCTAAAACTAAACATTCTTAGACAACACGCTACAAAATCTGACCCTATGGGTGAAGATTTTGATTATGCAGCTGCCTTTAATAGTATCAACTATGATGAGCTTAAACAAGAGGTAATCGGTTTAATGACAAACTCACAAGATTGGTGGCCAGCAGACTATGGGCACTACGGTGGGTTTATGATTCGCATGGCATGGCACAGTGCAGGGACCTACAGAGTTGGAGATGGACGTGGTGGAGCTGGTACTGGTAACCAACGCTTTGCACCAATAAATAGCTGGCCTGATAATGGAAACTTAGACAAGGCTCGTTTACTATTATGGCCAATCAAAAAGAAATACGGAAAAAAAATTTCTTGGGCAGATTTAATGATTTTGGCAGGGAATTGCGCCTTAGAATCTATGGGTTTTCCAACCTTTGGTTTTGCTGGAGGTCGTGAAGATATTTGGGAGCCAGAACAAGATGTATACTGGGGTAGCGAAACCGAATGGGGCGCTAATGAAGATAGATATGGAGGAAGCTCAGATTATAATAAGCGAGATTTAGAAGATCCATTGGCCGCGGTAATGATGGGTTGGATTTACGTAAACCCTGAAGGTCCTGATGGAAATCCTGACCCAATGGGTTCAGCAAGAGACGTGCGCGAAACTTTTGGGCGTATGGCAATGAATGATGAAGAAACTGTTGCACTAGTTGCTGGTGGGCATACGTTTGGTAAAGCTCACGGTGCTGCAGACCCAGGTAAGTATGTTGGAGTAGAACCTCATGGAGCTTCCATAGAGCAAATGAGTACAGGATGGAAAAACACCTATAAAAGTGGTGTTTTAGACGATACGATTACAAGTGGAATTGAAGGTGCATGGACACCAAATCCAACACAGTGGGATGCAGATTATTTTGATGTATTATTAAACTACGATTGGGAGTTGACAAAAAGTCCTGCTGGGGCACACCAATGGACACCAACAGTAGCCTCTAAAGCAAAAATGGCTCCATCAGCGGGAGGCAATGGTAAGCAAGCATTAATGATGACTACTGCAGATATCGCTTTAAAAACAGATCCTGCGTATTTAGAAATTTCTAAACGTTTTCATGAAGACCATAAAGCATTCGAAGATGCTTTTGCACGTGCATGGTACAAACTTACACATAGAGATATGGGGCCAGTTGACCGTTATTTAGGGCCAGAAGTTCCTAGTGAAGAGTTAATCTGGCAAGATCCAATTCCAAAAGTAGATTACACGTTAAGCGATGCTGATATTACTTCTTTAAAGAAAATGATTTTAGCTTCTGGCTTAACAATTTCAGAACTAGTTAGAACTGCTTGGGCATCTGCATCAACTTACAGAAATTCTGATAAAAGAGGTGGAGCTAACGGAGCACGTTTACGTTTAGAGCCACAGCGTAGCTGGAAGGTTAATAATCCCGAAGAATTAAATAAAGTACTAAATGTTTTAGAAGGTATCCAAAAAGAATTTAGCGGTACGGTCTCTATGGCAGATTTAATTGTTTTAGCAGGTACAGCTGCGGTTGAAGAAGCTGCTAGCAATGCAGGACATGCTGTAAGCGTTCCTTTTACTCAAGGTAGAGGTGATGCTACACAAGAGCAAACAGATATTGAGCAGTTTAATTATTTAAAACCTCTTGGAGACGGATTTAGAAATTATGTAAATGCTAATGTAGCTGTTAAAGCCGAAGATTTACTAGTTGATAAGGCAAACTTAATGGCACTTTCTATTCCTGAAATGACTGTTTTAGTTGGTGGAATGCGTGTGTTAGGAGCTAATTTTGAAGGTTCAAAACACGGCGTGTTTACAGATAATGTTGGAAGCTTAACCAATGATTTCTTTAAAAATCTTTTAGATATGACCTACACTTGGGAAGCATCTAATGATAGCCAAACACTTTTTGAAGGTAAAGACAGAAGAACAGGTACTATTGCTTGGACTGGAACCAGAGCAGATTTAATTTTTGGTTCTAATACCGAGTTAAGAGCAGTTGCTGAGGTTTATGGTACGGATGATGCAAACGAAAAGTTTGTAAAAGATTTTGTTGCCGCTTGGACTAAAGTGATGAACGCAGACCGTTTTGATTTGGCTTAATTAAATAGTAAAGTCAATATAAAATAAAAGCATCTGTCTATGGCAGATGCTTTTTTTATTCTTTGCACCAAACGGCTAATTCATTTCCAGAAGGATCTAGAAATTGAAAACGACTACCACCAGGAAAAGAGAAAACATCTACAGAAATTTTTCCACCACCATTTAGCACTTTCTCTTTAATACTTTTAAGATTTAAATGATGTAAGACTACTAAAACCCCATTGGTGATTGGTTCATTGGTTAGTTCAAAACCACCTTCAACACCACTTTCAGCAAAAGCAGTATAGCTCTCGCCATAATCTGTAAAAACCCAGCCAAAAACACTAGAATAAAAGTTTTTAATAGCATCTAGGTTGGTTGATTTAAATTCAATATAATTAATAGGCGCATTACTCATACTTATAATTTTTTTTGCACTTTACAGGGATTGCCAAAAGCTAACACATTGTCGGAAATATCCTTAGTTACCACACTTCCTGCTCCAATGGTAACATTATCGCCAATAGTTACACCTGGCAAAATAATGGAGTTACCACCAATCCAAACATTGTTGCCAATACTTACTGGCTTAGTGGATGTTAAATAGTGTATTCCTTGCTCAGTTTTTATGATTCGTTCTGAAGCTTTTATTGGGTGTTTGGCAGTATAAATTTGAACATGGGGTCCAACTAGTCCATTAGCTCCAATGGTTATTTTATTATCGTCAATAAAAATACAATTAGCATTAATAAAAGTATTTTCTCCAATCGAAATATGTTCCCCGTAATCACAAAAAAATGGGGTTTCAATCCAAACAGCGTTACCAATATTTTCAAATAGACTTTTTAGAAGCTTGGAACGTTTTTGGAGCTCGGTAGAATCTAAGCTATTATAGGTTTTAAGTGTATCTCTGGCTTTATGGTATTGCTCTAATAACTCTGAGTCTCTAGAGTTGTATGATTTGCCATTGAGCATTTTTTCTTTTTCAGTCATCTTTCTCCAATTCTATCCCATTAAAGATAAGTTAGTTAAAAAGCGTAATTAAATCGTAAACCTGCGTAATAATTTCTTCCGTTGCCAGGATAAAAGTAACGTGGTTCTGCACCACCAAATCCGGTTGCGTTGATAAGAACTGATTGCGCATAATTGGCGTTAAAAAGATTGTTTAAACCAAAATTAATTCCAACTTTCAAGTTTCCAGATACTGAAATATTGTATCGTGTTGAAAAGTTAAAAACATTAAATGCTTCACTACTTAATGTATTAGCATCGTTCAAAATAATGTCACCCACAAATTGATGGGTAAAATTAAAAACAAAGTTTTTTCCATTAAGTAAAGCAAAGCCAGAGCTTATTCTATGTCTTGGGACACCTGCTAAATCATTTCCAGAAAAATCGTCTTCCCCATCAATAAAATCAACAAAACTATGATTGCTATAGCTATAGCTCAATCGAGGAATCAAAAACCAGTTTTCACTCATTTTCTGTCTATACTTTAAATCCAATTCAACTCCTTGATGTCTAGTTTTGCCGGCATTTCTGCCTATAAATTGGTCCTCATCAATACGCTCTGCGACCAGTAAATCTTTAATGTTCATTTGGTATATTGCTGTATGTAGACTCAATCGGTTTTTAAAAAGTAAAAAACGCCCCCCTAGTTCATAGTTAATCCCTTTTTCTTGCTCAATATCTGGATTAATAACTCCATCTGGCCTTAACGTTTCTTCCAACCCTGGATTTGAAAACCCTCGTCCTATATTAGCATAAAGCTTTCCTTTTTTCATTTGATATGCTAAGCCTAAACTGGGCAGCACAATAGGGTCAAAATCTCTTTGTGCAGAGGTGTTATCATTACCTTCATTAAAAAAATCTCTAAAGTCAAAATTGGTTTGGTTAAAAGCTAGGCCAATTTGTGCTGTAAAGCGTTGGGTTAGTTTATAAGAATACGTTCCAAAGAGATTTAGTTGAGAACGAAACTCTTTGTTATTGCTTAGTGCTTCACCCTGTAAACTACCATTGCCATTATTATCCCTAAATTGATTAACAAAGGTTTGCCAATTATATTCGTCTTTGTACAATTCGCCACCAATAGTAAAATCACCGTTAAAAAGTTTTCCTTCTGTTATAGAACGCAATCCAAAGCCATTGGTAAATTCATCTAAAATATTAAAGGGTCTAGGTTCGTAATGATCCAAATACGTGTAGAAAACACTGTTCGTAGTTTTTAGATTTGTATTAAAAAAATGCGTGTAAGAAGCACCTGCTAAAGTGTATTTATTGGCTTCAAAACCTTGAGTGGCTAACCAATTAGCAGCAGCCCTTCTTGGGTCTTCCGTAAAATCTTTTTGGTTTATAGAACTGGGTATTCCCGCGGTATAGTCAATATAATTCACTAGAAAATCAAGCTTTCCCTTTGGGTGTAACTTAACGGATGAGGTCATTAAAAAACCATCACGTTCAAAACTATTATTTTGTCTAAACCCATCTGTTTGTAGATGGTTGTAGCTTAGATTTATATTGAAACCTTTTTCAGAATGTCTAAAAGAAAGATTATCCTTAAACATATTAAAAGAGCCTATAGTAAACGTATTACTCAGAAAAGTATTCCCAACCTCAGGAGGTTTAGTGTTTAGTAAAATAACACCGCCAAGATTAGCGCCTAGCGATGTTCCTTTAGGACCTTTTACAACCTCAATACGGCCCATATTCTCAAAATCATAAGCTTCTATTGCAGAAACTCCAGTACCATTAGTAATGGGTATGCCATTAAAATACATACGTAATTTATCAGTGCTAAAAGGTGTACGTGCCCCAATACCACGAACGGTTATACGGTTGGTGTTTAATGCTCCTGAAAGAACGTAAACACCAGAAATTTCGTTGAGTCCAGAAGCAAAATCAATAGGACTGTATTGTTGTAAATCTGATATTTCCAAGCTAGAAGCTGGCGTAATACCAATGGTTTTCTTTCTGATAAAATCTTCTAGCAAGATAATTTCATCAAGATTGGTTATCGTATCATTTTGGGCAAATAAACTTGTAGCTAAAAAAGGTAAAAAGAGAACCGTAAAAAGTCTTTTCATTAAAAAAATGGTAAGACATAAAATTAAGCATTAAAAGCGATATCCTAGAGAAACACCACCCCTACCTACTATTTCTACAAAGAAATCATTTTCAAGTAAGTTTCTTCCAATGCCCAAATAAATTTCAGCCACAAAACCTCTTGATGTAACAAATTTACCGCCTATAGATAATCCTAATGCAAAATCTGTATAAGTCTCTTTAACCCTTCTAGGAGATTGGTTTGGACCTTCTACAATAGAATATTCCTGTTTTCCAGAATTTAACATACCAAAACCTTCTACAAAAAACCCTTTAGCATATTTTTTAGAAAAATACTGTCTATAATATGGGGTGATGGAAAATGTGCGATATTCATCAAAAATTTCTTCTTCAGAAAAACTAGCCAAAAGACCAACACCAAAAGAAGATTCTTCGTTAATTAAATACTCATAAGACCCATCTAAATATGAAAATATAATAAGATTAGTAGCATTCAATTTAACTTCATTCTTATCTAGAGCTTTATCAACAGTATCTTCTTGTGCATAGGTTAAAAAGCAAAGTGTAAAACAAAAAATAGCAAGCGTGATTTTTTTCATGATTGTTGGTTTTATTTAATTTGAGTAAACATCAACTTTAATGCCAAGTTAATACTAGGAATGATGTTTTTTAAAGCGCATAAGGTTGCTTTTACCCACAGACAATGATTATTTTTAAGGAAAATTTTGATTGATGAAAATTGTTTCCTACAATGTAAATGGTATACGTGCTGCATTAAAAAAAGGTTTTATTGATTGGTTGCAGTCTGTAGACCCAGATGTGGTTTGTATCCAAGAGACAAAAGCCATGCAAGAGCAAGTAGATATATCACTTTTTGAAGCTGTAGGTTATAAGTATAACTATTGGTTTAGTGCTCAAAAAAAAGGATATAGTGGCGTGGCATTACTATGTAAACAAGAGCCAGACCATGTAGCGTATGGGACGGGGATTGAATATATGGATTTTGAAGGCAGAAATATTCGAGCAGACTTCGGAGATATCTCGGTAATGAGTATGTATTTGCCATCGGGGAGCAATATGGATAGGTTAGAATTTAAACTGACCTACATGGCAGATTTTCAAAAATATGTTGATGAGCTTCGAAAAACACGACCAAATTTAATTGTTTGTGGAGACTATAATATTTGTCACGAAGCAATAGACATTCATAACCCAACAGGACTTAAAAATGTATCTGGTTTTTTACCTGTAGAACGCGAATGGATAGGAAACTTTATAAAAAGTGGTTTTATCGATAGTTTTAGACATTTTAATAAAGAACCTCATAACTATACGTGGTGGAGTTACCGCGCCAATGCTAGAAATAATAATAAAGGCTGGCGTTTAGATTACGGAATGGTTAACGATTCTTTAAATGAAAGATTAAAGCGTTGTGTTATTTTAAATGAGGCAAAACATAGTGATCACTGCCCTATTCTTTTAGAAATAGATTGACAACTTTAGTAAGTGAATCGATATATAAAACGACTATTTTTGTGACTCTAAACTGTTCAAATAAATGAAATACACCAGACTTCCAAATACTAGCATTAGGGTTAGTAAAATTTGTTTAGGAACCATGACATGGGGACGCCAAAATTCTGAGGAACAAGGTCATGAACAAATGAGTTATGCCCTAGACCAAGGAGTTAACTTTTTTGATACAGCAGAACTATATCCTGTGCCAGCAAAGAAAGAACTGTATGCGGTTACTGAGGAAATCATTGGCAATTGGTTTAAAAAAACTGGAAACCGAGATAAAGTTGTTTTAGGTTCTAAAATTGTAGGTCCAGGTGATTATACCAAACATATTAGAACTACAGGTTTCAGTAGAGATTCTATTATCACTGCAGTAGAAGGAAGTTTAAAAAGATTGCAGACAGATTATATAGATTTGTACCAACTACATTGGCCAGAACGAAACACTAACTTTTTTGGTCAACGCGGTTATAATGCTGATAAGGCAGATTTCTGGGAAGATAACATTCATCAAATTTTAGAGACACTACGTGATTTAGTAAAAGAGGGTAAAATTCGTGAGGTAGGCTTGTCTAACGAAAATCCATGGGGTGTTATGAGGTTTCTAGAAGAATCCAAGGTTCATGATGATTTACCAAGAATGGTAACTATACAGAATCCTTATAATCTTTTGAATCGACTATTTGAAGTTGGACTTTCCGAAATTTCTATACGGGAAAAGATAGGATTAATACCATATTCTCCATTGGGTTTTGGTGTACTAAGCGGTAAATATTTAGGGGGTAAAAAACCTAGAAAAGGTAGAGTCACTCTATTCCCAAATTACAATCGTTATAGTAATGAAAATGCTGTTGAAGCTACCCAAAAGTATTATGATTTAGCTACAGCAAACGAACTTTCTTTAACACAAATGTCATTAGCATTTGTAAACACAAGATCCTTTGTTACTAGCAACATTATTGGGGCTACTACAATGGAGCAACTAAAAGAAAATATTGATAGTATTAATGTTGATTTATCTGATGAGGTACTAGATGGCATTGAAGCTATACATGCAGAAATACCAAACCCAGGGCCTTAATACTTAGGTTTTAATTTTTAAAGTAAAGAATATTACCCAAATAATTCGCTTACTATTTGCTCAATTTTTGAAGCTAATTTTACTTGAATTTGAGTTTTCTTTAATCCAATTTTATTGTTTTTAGAAACATAAATGGTGTGAAACCCGAGTTTTTCTGCCTCTAAGATTCGTTGGTCAATTCGTTGAACAGGACGTACTTCACCCGCTAAACCAACTTCTGCAGCAAAACAAACTCCTTTTTCAATAGGGATATCACTATTGCTTGAAAGTATTGCTGCAATTACCGCCAAATCTGTGGCTGGGTCATCAATAGAAATTCCACCAGTAATATTTAGAAACACATCTTTAGCTGCTAATTTAAACCCTGCTCTTTTTTCTAAAACAGCCAAAAGCATATTTAATCGTTTGGCATTAAAGCCAGTTGCAGAACGTTGAGGTGTTCCATAAACTGCTGTACTAACTAAGGCCTGAATTTCAATAAGTAAAGGACGCATACCTTCAACTGTTGCTGCTATGGCTGTACCGCTTAAATCTTGATCATTTTTTGAAATTAGCACCTCAGAAGGATTATTAACCTCACGAAGACCGCTGCCTTGCATCTCGTAAATACCTAGTTCTGCAGTAGAACCGAATCTATTTTTTAATGATCTAAGTATTCGATAGACGTAATTTCTATCTCCCTCAAATTGAAGTACGGTATCCACCATATGTTCTAAAATTTTGGGACCAGCAATAGTGCCATCTTTGGTAATATGTCCAACAAGGATAACAGGCGTGTTACTTTCTTTGGCAAATTTGATTAGCTCTGCGGTACATTCGCGTATCTGAGAAATACTACCTGCTGCTGATTCAATATAATCGGAATGTAAAGTTTGAATAGAATCGATGACCACTAAATCTGGTTCTAGAGCAACAATTTGCTGAAAGATATTTTGAGTTTTGGTTTCTGTTAGGATAAAGCAGTTTTCTGAATTTGGATGGATACGATCTGCTCGCATCTTAATCTGTTTTTCACTTTCTTCACCAGAAACATAAAGAGTTTTATAGGCTAACTTAAGAGCTATTTGAAGCAATAAAGTACTCTTTCCAATCCCTGGCTCACCACCAAGTAGTGTTAATGAACCAGGAACTAAACCTCCTCCTAAAACACGATTAAACTCGATATCTTGAGTATTAATGCGAATTTCCTTATCGTTACTTATTTCGTTAATTCGAAGTGGTTTTGAAGCTTTTTGAAGAGTTGAAGATGAAGTTTTCCAAGTTTTCTTCTCTTCTTTTTGCACCACTTCTTCAACAACAGTATTCCATTGTTTACAAGAAGTACATTGCCCAATCCATTTTGCATATTGGGTTCCACAATTTTGACAGAAAAAGGCTGTTTTGGTCTTTGCCATAAACCGTTACGGAATTTGGCTAAAGATAAGTTTAAACTTCTATATGTTAATAGCCAAAGTCAGCTTTAAGAGCATCTAATTTTTCTATGGCTAAATCTTTGGTCAAAAAGTCAATCTCTTCCATTTGGTAAGCTTTTTCAAAGGCTTTTTTAGCTTTTTTTGGCTCACCAAGCAATTCCAGGTATTCGCCTTCAAAATAAAAACCCATCATGGTTTCTGGATAAAACTTTTTACAGAGGTCGGATAGCTCCCTTAAAGACTCGTAATCTTCCTTTTTTACAGAACCGGCATAAATTGCCATTACATCGTTAAGTTCTACTTGTTTTTCAAAACCTAACAAATCTTCTATTCTAGCATACTTGTCTTCCAAATATTTAAATACGGGTTCTTCAGACTTTAATATCTGCTCTTTGTATTCTCTTGGTGTGATTGGTCTAAATAGCTTAAAAACATTGTCGAATGCTTTACTAACCCCATAAGCAGCAATAGAAATATGGTCTGCTTCATCATATTCATCAAAGAAGTAATGAATATTTTCTTTTGTAATTGATGCTACAGCATTATTCATTTGAAGTATCCGCTGTCTATCTTCACTCTTTTCTTTTTCTAATACCACATTATAGAATATTTCTTGATTTAAGTCTAACAACCTAGAAGGAACTCTACTCTCCATTTCTGTTGCTAAAACAGGTGATATAGTTAAATAAGAATTAAAAAGAGATTTATCTTTAAATAAAAAGTAATTCCCAAAATTAGCGGTAATATCATAACCAATAAACATTTTAAATGGGGCTATACTATAGCTTGTTTCTACATAGGGTATTAATTCTGTGCCAAGGAATTCATAAAATAATTTTCCTTTTTCTGTTGGCAATCCTGTTGTTTGTTCAAAATCGCAATCTTCCCACCTCAAATCATTTTCACTTTGATGAACACCTACAATTATAGCTTCTGGCATTCTAATATGTTCGCTGTAAAATTTGGCATTTGCCACCACTAAATCAAAAAGATAATCAGCATCTAAAACTAGTATTAAAGGATATTTTTTGTCCTCCGAATAATCTTCTGGTAAGTAATAAGAAACATCTCTTCTTTCTTGGAGTTTAAATGATTCGAATATTTCTTTTTGTACTTGTGCGTTGGCACCAAAGCATACAAAGACCAATAATGGTAAAAGGAATTTTCTCATGTGTTAGACTTTTGATAATCAGGATTATCGGTTTCGATTCAATAACGGAAGTAGCACAAAAGATATTGCCCCAAAGACAACAACCATTAGGGTTTGTGCAGTCCACATGATCCACCCATAGGCAGTGCCAGAATTTTCATTCACACCATAGACTAATAAAGCTGCAGATACTGCAATAGGGAAAAAGCCAAGCCCTCCATTTGTAGTGGCCATTGCAAATGCTCCTGCTACAAAGGCAACGAGAAATGCACTTAGGGGTAAATTAATGGTATCTAATACTGTAAACTTAATTACCCAAAACATGGCAATATAGCACCCCCATATAAAAAAAGTATGAAAAACAAAAGACCATTTATTCTTCATTTTAGATATACTCATAATACCATCGAGCATACCGGTTAGAAAAGTTTTAATCTTTAATGCAAAAGCGCCAGTAGATTTTTTTATAATACGGATGGTGATTACAAGACCAATAATTCCTATTAAGAGGATTAGTAAAGAACCAATAAGACCAATTCCGTTTTTATTAAGTATTTCTAAAATGATGTCTGCTTGTAAAAAAAAGGCTATAGTAATAATTAGCAAAAGCATGATAACATCTATAATACGTTCTGTTACAATAGTTCCAAAACCTTTTTCAAACGGTACGTCTTCATAAGTATTAAGGGCGGTTGCTCTTAAAAACTCACCAGAACGAATAATAAGAACATTTGCAAAATAACTAATTAATATAATTAAGAAACTGTTTAGTAATTTAGGTTTATAACCCAAAGGTTTTAATAAATAAACCCAACGGATAGCTCTTGAAAAATGACTTAGTATTCCTATTAATATTGAAATAGAAACCCAAATTAAATTGGCATTTAGAATGGCTTCATAAATTTTCTGCCGATCTTCAGGAGATGTTGAATAATAAGAATAACATACTAGAAAAATTCCCAAAACAATTGGGATGATTATTTTTAGGAATTTTTTAATGGGAGCACTCAAAACTAGTTGAGTAAGTTTGTCTCTTCATTTGGAAAAACTAATGAAGGGTTGAAAGTTTTAGCAGTCTCAATATCCATTTTTCCGTAAGTAATTAAAATTAAAACATCACCTACTGCAACTTTTCTAGAAGCAGCACCATTAAGTGTTATTTCTCCCGAGCCTCTAGGACCTGGAATTGCATAGGTCTCAAGACGTTCGCCATTATTATTATTAACAATTTGAACTTTTTCGCCACGAATGATATTTGCAGCATCCATCAAATCTTCATCTATAGTTATACTACCAATATAGTTTAGGTCAGCACCAGTAACCTTAACTCTATGAATTTTTGACTTTACAACTTCTATTTGCATGGTACAAATTTACTGATTTTACAGGGCGATATTATCGATTAGACGAACACCTTCAGTGTAAACGGCTATAAACGCCCGATATTTTATGTTTTTTTGTTTCTTTAAAATTGGAGTGAGCGTTTCAATATCTGCAATCTGAAAATATTCTAATTCAAAAATTTTACTTTTCGCAAATTTTAAAGCTACCCATTCTGTAATAGAATTTGCACTTTCCGTGCCAAATTTTAATTTGGCAGACTTTAAGGTTTCATATATAAAACCCCCTTTTTTTCTAGTCGATTTAGATAGACGTTCATTACGGGAACTCCTGGCCAATCCACTTGCTTCTCGTTCTATTGGACAGCCTATTATTTTAAAAGGAAATTTTTTGAGATCAACTAATTTTTTTATGATTTGAAGTTGTTGAAAATCTTTTTCACCAAAGTATGCTTGGGTAGGCATTACTGCAAGTAATAATAATTCTACAATGGTTGCGACTCCGTTAAAGTGACCAGATCTAAACTGCCCTTCCATAACTTTTTCAAGGCCATTAAATTCAAATTCTTTAGAACGGATATTCTTATCATAGATTTCTAAAGCGGATGGCGCAAAAATTAGAATTTTATCAGATACCTTTTTTAATAAAGCAATATCTTTTTCTAAGTCTGTAGGATATTTTTCTAAATCTTCTTTATTATCAAATTGAGTAGGGTTAATAAAAACACTAACTACAGTCACTTCATTTTCCTTATTTGCCCTCTTTACAAGTGAAAGATGACCTTTGTGCAAGGCTCCCATAGTAGGTACAAAACCTATTGTGCGGTTTTTGTTTTCCTTTAAGGATAAAACGTTTTGTAGCTCCTGTTTGTAATGTATTACTTGCATGAATAGGTGTGAAAGCTCGCAAAAATACTATAAATACTGCATATCTACATAATTTTTGTACTTTTGCAGCTACGTTTTTTCAGACACAC
Organism: uncultured Flavobacteriaceae bacterium; assembly: GCA_964440105.1. Taxonomy (GTDB): domain Bacteria; phylum Bacteroidota; class Bacteroidia; order Flavobacteriales; family Flavobacteriaceae; genus Croceitalea. The sequence continues at coordinate 8,280 of CAYTRI010000013.1, read as the reverse complement.
AAAAATTGCATTTATGAATGGTAAAAAGATATTATTTGTATCTTCTGAATTAGTTCCATACCTCCCAGAGAATCCAGTTTCTTTAATGTCATACGAAGCCCCAAGAATGGTTAACAGTAATGGGGGTCAGATACGTATTTTCATGCCTCGGTATGGAAATATTAATGAGAGAAGACATCAATTGCACGAAGTTATTCGTTTGTCGGGGATGAATTTAGTTATTAATGACATGGATATGCCATTAATTATTAAGGTTGCTTCAATCCCTAAAGAGCGTATTCAGGTGTACTTTATTGATAATGAAGAATACTTTAAAAGAAAAGGAACTTTTACGGATAAAGAGGGTAAATTATTTCCAGATAATGATGAGCGCGCAATTTTCTTTGCTAAAGGAGTTGTAGAAACTGTAAAGAAGTTAAACTGGACTCCAGATATTATTCATGTGCAAGGATGGATGGCTTCTCTACTGCCATTATATCTAAGAGAATATTATGCGGATGAGCCTATTTTTGCAGATAGTAAGATTGTAACTTCTGTTTATGACAAAGGTTTTGATGGAGAACTAAATCAAGAAATGCATAATAAAATAGCATTTGATGGTATTGATGAGAGTAAAATGGAACCTCTAAAGACTCCCGACTATAATAATTTGTTAAAAGTAGCAGTAGATTATTCAGATGCGATTATTTTAGCCTCAGAAGAGGTTTCTGAAGATTTACAAAAACACATAGAAAGTCTGCAAAAACCTGTTTTGCCTTATGTTTCAGTCCAAGAATCTGAAGAGGCGTATTCAAATTTCTATAAAACAGAGGTTCTAAAATAAATTACATGAGCTTTTTTGGTAAGAATATATTTTCGGCTATCGCCGTAGCATTCCTTGTTATATTAGTTGCTTCTTGCGAAGAAGAATTAAATACAATTGGAGAAGGTGTTGTAGCTGGAGAACCTTTTACAACTGGTAAGGCAGAATTTGATGTGTTTGCATTCAATAAAAATATTGAAGCTGTGCAAACAAATAGACTTCCTATATATCAATTAGGTACGTATAATGACCCTATTTACGGAAAAACGGAAGCTAGAATAACCTCACAATTAAGGCTGCCAATTGATAATGGTGGTGCTCTTTTAAATGTTTTTGGTGACTTAACACAAGGTACAGAAGATATTGCCGAAACAGATGATGTTGATGGCACAATACTTGAAAATGAGACTGTAAAAGAAGCTATTCTATATTTACCTTACCAACTAGTACCAGCTACAAATAGAGATTCTGATGGTGATGGTGTTGTAGATGAACTTGATAGTGATCCTAATGACCCTAATTCAGACACGGATGGTGACGGACTATCAGATAATGAAGAAAGAATTAAAGGGACAGATCCTCTTGATTCAGATACGGATGATGATGGAATAAATGATCCAGATGATAATGATTTTGTTGCGAATACTTTTCCGCAAAAATTTGATTTAGATAGTATTTTTGGTAATCGAAACCTTCCGTTTCAAATAAAAGTAGAACGTTCAACCTTTTTTTTACGTGATTTAGACCCTAACAGCAATTTTGAGCAGTCTCAAGAATATTTTTCAGATCAACAATTTGCCCCTGCATTTGTGAATGAAGTTTTGGCAGATACTTTAATCACAATTAGTAACGAAGAATATCTTTTTTTCCAAGAAGACGATAATGAGACTGAGGATGTGGATGAGTCTTTAATTGTTGAAACTCGATTAAATCCTGGAATTCGTATAAATTTAGATGCTGACTTTTTTCAGGCAAATCTGTTGGATAAAGAAGGAGATTCTGAGCTTTTAAGCCAGTCAAATTTTAATAACTTTATACGTGGTTTACATTTTTCTATAACCCCATCTGGAGCAGAGGATATTATGGTTTTGTTAGATTTAACACAAGCAAATTTAACTGTCACTTATGAATACGACAATTTTACTACAGATGATACAGGAGATGATGGTACAGGAAATTCTACTGAAAAAGCAGAAAGAGATTTTATTTTCACTTTTTTACAAGTAAATAATAATTTTGTAACTGGGAATGCTGTAAATACTTTTAATAATGAAGCTTATCCACCTAATATAGCATCTACTCTAGATAATGGAGTAAATGCAGAACGTATTTACTTAAAAGGCGGAGCAGGAACGTTTACTGAAATACAACTTTTTAATGAAACTGATGACTCCAGTATAATTAATGAGATTAAAGAGAATAATTGGATTATTAATGAGGCCAACCTAGTATTTTCTGTTGATAGAGAAGCATTGAATATAGCCGGTGGAACTATTGAACCCCCTAGGATTTATTTGTTTAATGCAGAGACTAATCAACCCTTATATAATACTTTTACTGAGGTTTCCACTTCTGATACACCATTGGGCTTATTTTTAAATTATGATGGGATTCTTGAAAAAGAAAATGATTTAGGTGTTAGTTATACTGTTAAAATCACTGAATATATTAACAATATTATAGTTAGAGATTCTACTAATGCAAGATTAGGACTATCACTAACTTCAAATATTGGTGTTTCTAATGTTGCAAGTGCAATGAGTTCAGGGAATGAAATTGATATTCCTGTCATGTCAACTGTTAATCCTCTGGGGACAGTTTTGTTTGGAAGTAATGTTTCAGCTGCCGATGAATCAAAAAAATTAAAACTTCAAATTTTCTATACTGAAGCAAACTAACAATAGTTAAGCCAATTAATACGACTTATAGTTTTTTTACGTTAGTTAATCTAGATTCTAAAGTAATTTTTTTAATCTAGTTTAAATTTGCAATTATTATTGTTAGAACCCCGTTAAAATTATTTACTTATGTGTGGTATTGTAGGATATATTGGTCATAGAGATGCTTATCCAATAGTTATTAAAGGTCTTCAAAGATTAGAATATAGAGGATATGATAGTGCTGGAGTTGTTCTTTTCGATGGAGAAGACACTCATTTAGCCAAAACTAAAGGAAAAGTTGAAGATTTAAAGCATAGAGCAGAAGTCACAATTTCTACAAATGGAAAACTAGGACTTGGGCATACAAGATGGGCAACGCATGGTGTTCCAAATGATGTTAACTCGCATCCGCACTATTCTAATTCTGGTGATTTAGTCATTATTCATAACGGAATTATAGAAAATTATGAGTCTATAAAAAAAGCTTTAATTAAAAGAGGATATACTTTCGAGTCAGATACAGATACTGAAGTCCTTATAAATTTAATTGAAGAGGTTAAGAAGAAAGAAGGAGTAAAGCTTGGAAAAGCTGTTCAAATTGCACTTAATCAAGTAGTTGGGGCTTATGCAATTGCAGTTTTTGATAAAAATAAGCCAGACGAAATAGTTGTTGCAAAATTAGGAAGTCCTTTAGCCATTGGTATTGGGGAAAATGAATATTTTATTGCTTCAGATGCATCACCATTTATTGAGTTTACTAATAATGCTGTGTATTTAGAGGATGAAGAAATGGCAATTATTAGAATTGGCAAGGAAATTAAACTACGTAAGATTAAGGATGATGCTATCGCCTATCCAAATATTTTAGAACTTCAATTAAATCTTGAGGAGATAGAAAAAGGAGGTTATGATCACTTTATGCTCAAGGAAATCTATGAGCAACCAAGAGCTATTTTAGATACATACAGAGGTAGATTGTTGGCTGATCAAGGCATAATTAGGATGGCCGGAATAGACCAGAATCTAGAAAAGTTTATTAATGCTAACAGAATTATTATAGTTGCATGTGGTACATCTTGGCATGCAGGACTTGTGGCAGAATATATTTTTGAAGATTTAGCTAGAATCCCTGTTGAGGTTGAATATGCCTCAGAATTTAGATATAGAAACCCTGTTATTACGGATAAAGATGTTTTAATCGCAATTTCTCAATCAGGAGAAACGGCAGATACTTTAGCTGCGATAAAAATGGCTAAAGAAAAAGGAGCTTTTGTTTTTGGAGTATGTAATGTGGTTGGGTCATCTATAGCTAGAGAAACTCATGCAGGAGCATATACACATGCTGGTCCAGAAATTGGAGTAGCTTCAACTAAAGCTTTTACTACGCAAATAACAGTTTTATCTCTAATAGCTTTAAAACTTGCTAAAGAGAAAGGTATTTTTTCTAAATCTAAATTCCATGAATTTTTAACAGAACTTGAGGGTATTCCTAGTAAAGTGGAAAAAACTTTAGAATCAAATAAATTAATAGAAGAAATCGCTAAGGTTTATAAAGACTCAACCAACTGTTTGTATTTAGGTAGAGGATATAATTTCCCAGTAGCGTTAGAAGGAGCTTTAAAATTAAAAGAAATTAGTTATATACATGCTGAAGGCTATCCAGCTGCAGAAATGAAGCATGGTCCAATAGCACTAATAGATGAAGAAATGCCTGTAGTTGTAATTGCAACTAAAAAGGGGCATTATGAAAAAGTTGTAAGTAATATTCAAGAGATTAAATCTAGAAGCGGAAAAATTATAGCAATTGTTACTGAAGGTGATAAAACGGTAAAAGAATTAGCAGACCATGTAATTGAAGTTCCTGAAACTTCAGAGCCAATGGCACCACTACTTACTACAATCCCATTACAATTACTTTCATACCATATTGCATTAATGAGAGGATGTAATGTAGACCAGCCTAGAAATTTAGCTAAGTCTGTTACTGTGGAGTAACAAGTAAGAAACTTATTTAATATTAAAAACAGCCTAATTAGGCTGTTTTTTTGTTAATTTAATACTGGAAAGGGCATTTTTTTTATAAAAAAGTACTATGCATGCATAATTTTTTTGTTTTTATTAAGACAAAAGTTAAAAAAAATGTATATTCCGCCACGTTTAATTAACGTATGCTTAAAACTGACTTAACACAAATTCAAGACTAATGAAAAAATTATTTTTTGTCTTTACCTTACTGTTTGCTGCAACACTAATTGCTCAAACTACGGTAACAGGAACAGTAGTAGACCAAAATGGTGAACCTGTACCAAGTGCTAACGTTTTATTGCTTGGAAAAGCAGAAGGAACAGTAGCAGATTTTGACGGTAACTTTACATTTTCTACTAGTGAAGTACCACCGTTTAAGCTTAAAATTTCGAGTATTGGTTATACCGATACTACAGTTGATGTTACTTCGAACAATCAGGAACTATCAATAGTACTTAATGAAGCTTCAACCTTATTGGATGAAATAGTAATTTCTGCTTCTAGGACTCCAGAACGTATTTTTGAGTCACCCGTGACTGTTGAACGATTTGGATTAAGAGAAATTAAGAATACTACGGCAGAATCTTTTTATGGTGGTTTGCAGAATTTGAAAGGAGTGGATATTAACACTAACAGTTTAACTTTCCAATCAGTAAATACTAGAGGTTTTGCCACTTTTGCTAATACCAGATTTCTACAGTTAGTAGACGGTATGGACAATACAGCACCAGGCCTAAACTTTGTACTTGGAAATTTGGTTGGGATGAATGAGTTGGATGTTCAGAGTGTTGAAATATTACCAGGCGCTTCGTCTGCCTTGTATGGTGCAGGTGCATTTAATGGTATCTTATTCATGAGAAGCAAGAGTCCATTCGATTTTCAGGGTATAAGTGCATATGTAAAAACAGGTATTACTTCCCAAGAAGCTGCTGGGGACAATCCTTATTATGATGTAGGCATTAGAGCTGCTCACGCGTTTAGTGATAAATTTGCTGCTAAGGTTAGTTTTTCATATTTACAAGGTGAAGATTGGCACGCCAATAGAACGGATGATTTAAATAATCCAGGTATTGATCGAACAGATCCTAATTATAATGGATTAAATGTTTATGGTGATGAAGTAACTACTTTATTAAATTTTGATGCTGCTGCTGGCTTGCCAACAGGAACTGTTGGTTCTGCTAATGTTAGCAGAACTGGTTATAATGAAGGTGATTTATTCAATTACGACGCTCAAAGTGTTAAAGCAGACTGGTCTTTAAATTACCGCCCTTTTGGAGATGACTTAGAGCTTATTTATAATGGTAGAATAGGAAGGGGAAATACTATTTATCAAGGCGCGAATAGGTATGCAGTAGACGGATTTAAAATGCAACAGCATAGATTAGAATTGAAGAATGACAACTTTTTTATAAGAGGCTATATTGTTGCTGAGAATTCTGGAGATGCATACGATACCAGATTTGCTGCAATTAATACCAACAGAGCTTGGAAATCAGATACGCAATGGTTCACTGAATATGCTCAAACTTTTATAGGTGCTAAATTAGGAGTAGGTTCTGGAGTATTGGCAACTGATGAGCAAGCTCATGCGGCAGCAAGAGCGGTTGCTGATACTGGCAGATTAGTGCCTGGTACTGCTGCATTTGAGAGTACTTTCAATAGAGTTATCTCTGATGGAGACTTAGCCACGGGAGCAAAATTTATTGACAATACTAAATTTCGTCATGTGAATGGTAATTACAACTTAGCCCATCTTATAGATGATTGGGCAGACATTCAAGTGGGTGGATCATGGAGAGAATATGAGTTAAATTCCCAAGGAACAATATTTACAGATTTTGACGGTCCAATAACCTATCAAGAATATGGAGGTTATACTCAAATACAGAAGAAATTTATAGATGATCGTTTAAAATTGACTGCTTCGGGGCGGTATGATAAAAATGAGTTTTTTGACGGATTCTTTTCTCCACGACTTGGATTATCTGCCACTTTAGGGGAAAACAGAAACCATAACATAAGAGTATCTGTGCAGCAAGGTTTTAGAAACCCAACTACCCAGGATTTATTTATTGGTTTAAATGCAGGTGCTGCTATTTTAGTGGGGTCTGCACCAGACAATTTAGATAGAGACGTTAGAACGTTTAATGTAAGCGAATCAGGACAAGCATTTACTGGTTCACCAACAGTAGATGTAGTAGGTAGAGCAGCTTATGAAAATGCATATTCACTGGCTTCTGTATTGGCGGGTGCTCCAACTGCGGTTAACACTCCATTAATTCAGCCAGAAGAAATAACAGCATACGAATTGGGTTATAGGTCACAGCTAGGTAAGTTTACAATTGACGCGAGTGGATACTATAATGTTTACAATAACTTTATTTCACAGACGCAAGTATTAGTTCCATTATATGGAGAAGCTGGGGATGGAGGATTATCTTTATTAGCTTTACAGAATGGTGATAGAGCAGTTTACCAAGTGTATACCAATTCTCAAGAAGAGATAACATCTTATGGAGGTACTTTAGGCATAGATACTAAAATAGCTGGCTTCGATTTAGGAGCTAACTATACGTATACGTTACTTGAAGATGCAGAAGGTCTTAGAGCAAGAGGTGTAAGAACTAATTTTAATTCTCCAGAGCATAAGGTGAAAGTTTCTTTAGGTAAGACAGATTTATTTAAAAACTTTGGGTTTGGGGTAAATTATCGTTGGAGTGATGATTTCTTTTGGGAGGCTTCTTTTGCAGATGGCGATGTACCAGCTTATTCTGTGTTAGATGCTCAAATCAACTATTCGGTTCCAAGTATTAAGTCAGTATTTAAGGCAGGCGGTTCTAACCTTTTGGCAGATGAATACTTTCAGGCTATTGGTTCAGGTTTAATAGGTTCTATTTATTATGTTTCTTGGACCATAAACCCTTAGTAAACAATTTTATAAGAGATAAAAAAGGCATCTGTAATGGATGTCTTTTTTTATGCAAAAAAAGAAATCAGAAGTTTCTATTTCAAATAGTAATAACATATCTTTGCAGCCGGAAAAAACAACGTTTTTTCTAACAAAAAATCGAATAACAGAAATAAGCAAGTAATGTCGAAAGTTACAGGTAAAGTTGCACAGATTATAGGACCAGTTATTGACGTTGAATTTGAGTCAGGAACGGTAATTCCTAAAATTTATGATTCATTAGAAATAACTAATGCTGATGGTACTAAGTTAGTACTTGAAGTACAATCACACGTTGGTGAGAATACAGTTAGAACAATATCAATGGACTCTACAGATGGATTGAGCAGAGGTGTTGAAGCGGTTGCTACAGGTAGTTCTATTCAAATGCCAATTGGTGAAGATGTCTATGGTCGTCTTTTTAATGTAATTGGTGATGCAATTGATGGATTAGAAGACTTGCCTAAAACTGGAGACAATGGACTTCCTATTCACCGCGAAGCTCCAAAATTTGAAGATTTATCGACTTCTACAGAAGTGTTATTTACTGGTATTAAAGTAATCGATTTAATTGAGCCTTATGCAAAAGGGGGTAAAATTGGATTATTTGGTGGTGCTGGTGT
>CAYTRI010000012.1:24378-27087 GCA_964440105.1 uncultured Flavobacteriaceae bacterium | reverse complement strand
CAAACAACTCCGCACCCACTTGCTTTAGAAATTTCTCACGCCAAAGGCAGTTATATCTACGATATAGAAGGTAATGCACATTTAGATTTTGTTGCGGGAGTGTCAGCATGCAGTTTAGGGCATTGTCATCCTAAAATAGTTGAGGCCATTAAGCAACAGGCAGAGAAGTACATGCACGTTATGGTATATGGTGAATATATACAACAGCCGGCGGTGGCATATACAAAGTTATTAGCTTCTTATCTGCCGAAAAAGTTACAAACCACGTATTTGGTTAATTCAGGTACAGAAGCCATTGAAGGAGCTTTAAAACTAGCCCGAAGGTTTACCGGACGTACTGAATTAATTTCGGCTCATCATGCTTATCACGGAAATACCATGGGTAGTTTAAGTGTAACTGGTTATGAAGAGAGAAAGAGAGCTTTTAGACCCTTAATCCCAGATGTTAGTTTCATTCAATTCAACTCAAAATCCGATTTAGAAAAAATTACAAAAAAAACAGCTGCAGTAATCTTAGAAACTATACAAGGTGGAGCAGGTTTTATACTTCCAGAAAACAATTATTTAAAACTAGTAAGACAAAAATGTAATGAGACGGGGACTTTACTCATTTTAGACGAAATACAACCCGGGTTTGGGCGTACTGGTAAGCTTTTTGCCTTTGAACATTTTAAAGTAACTCCAGACATTTTAGTAATTGGAAAAGCGATGGCTTCTGGATTACCAGTTGGTGCTTTTGTTGCTTCACATAAAATGATGGCAACATTGCAAGAAAACCCCAAATTAGGTCATATTACTACTTTTGGCGGCAATCCTGTCATTGCTGCTGCAAGTTTGGCCACTTTAAAAGAAATTACTGAAAGTCAGTTAATTGCAAAGACTTTAGATAAAGAAAAACTATTTCGTTCTCTTTTGGTACACCCTTTGATTAGTACAATAAGAGGAAAAGGGCTGATGCTAGCTTTGCTGTTAAAAACATCTGAAATTGTTAACTATTTAGTGTTGGCTGCAGCTAAGAAAAGACTTATTTTGTTCTGGTTGTTATTCGAACCGAAAGCCGTTAGAATATCACCTCCTTTGACTATTTCTGAAGAAGAAATTAAAGAAGGTTGTCATCAAATTATTGATTTGCTAAACCAATACCAATCCGGCACTGTTAACTAATTTGTTGATAACAAACCCAAATCTTGGACAAAGAACTAGTCATTAAAAGGCTATTTTTAAGTCTATAGTAAATCACTAAACGTTTCTATGGCGTTAGAACCTAACGAAAAACCAGATAGTACTGTACACAAGTTCGAGTCAATGCTCAAGACAGACGATGTCTACTTCTTTGACGCAGAAGACTTTGAAGAAATAATACACCACTATTTAAATGCTGGTAAAATATCCCTAGGCAAGAAAGCTATTCAAATTGGATTACAACAACACCCAAATGCAATGGAGCTAAAACTCTTGCGCGTAGAGGTTTTGGTGTTTGAAGATCAATTTGTTGCTGCAGAAAAGCTATTAGACCAATTGCAGACTATAAACGCTCACAACGAAGAGATTTTTATACAGAGGGCAAACATTCTTTCAAAACAAGATGACCATCAGGGAGCAGTTAATATGCTGTTAGAAGCTTTAAGCATAGCAGATAATAGCTATGACATCTATTCTCTTTTAGGTATGGAATACCTATTTATGGATGATTTTGAAAGTGCCAAAAAGAATTTTATTAAGTGTGTAGAAGCTGATGATGCCGACTATTCCTCATTATACAATGTGGTTTATTGTTTTGAATTTTTAGAAGATTTTGATGGAGGTATACAGTATCTAAATAATTATTTAGAACAAAATCCTTATTCTGAAGTCGCCTGGCATCAATTAGGTAAAATGTATATTTCTAAAGGAATGGATAAAGAAGCACTAGCCGCTTTTGATTTTGCTATTATTTCTGACGATGCATTCCTAGGAGCATATTTTGAAAAAGGAAAAGTTCTTGAAAAGCTGGGCAAGTACAATGAGGCTATTGAAAGTTATGAGACTACCATAAAAATAGATGATCCAACTTCTCATGCATATTTGCGCATAGGTAAATGCCATGAAAAAATTGGCAATGACGATTTAGCCAAATATTATTACTACAATACTGTACATGAAGACCCGCTTCTTGACAAAGGCTGGTTAGCAATAACAGAGTTTTATTTTAGAAAAGAAGAATACCCTTCAGCATTAAAATATATAAATAAGGCTATAAATATTGATGGTGAAAATCCAATGTACTGGCAAAGAAGTGCACAAATTTATACAGCTTTAGAAAACTTTGATGAAGCAGATTTTGCCTTTAAACAAAGTGTAGATTTAGGCAATTACGAGTTGCAAACTTGGTTAGACTGGGCCACTGTGCATCAAAAAATGACAGATTTTAATTCTGCAATACAAGTTTTATTGCAAGGTTTGGAGTTTTATCCAGAAAGTGCAGCTCTTAATTTTAAGTTAGCAGGTGCATATTTAAAATTAGCTAATGAAGAAAAGGCTAAAGAAAGATTTATAGCAGCTTTACAGTTAGATACAGATAAAATTGATGTGTTCGAAGAACAGTTCCCAGAATATGCCAAACTCACTTGGGTAAAAGACGCATTTAAAGTCCACAAAAAAGCTTCCACCTAAAAAATAAAAAATGAGCGCAAGAAAATTGGTCGATTATATAGTAATCACCTTAAAAGG
>CAYTRI010000012.1:0-24278 GCA_964440105.1 uncultured Flavobacteriaceae bacterium | reverse complement strand
AATAAAAAATGAGCGCAAGAAAATTGGTCGATTATATAGTAATCACCTTAAAAGGCATGGCTATGGGTATTGCCGAACTTGTCCCAGGAGTATCAGGTGGGACAATAGCTTTTGTTACTGGTATTTATGAAGAATTAATTAGTTCTATAAACAATGTTAACCTTTCTCTTTTTAAAACTCTTAAAAGTGAAGGGTTAAAATCGTTTTGGAATAAGGTTAATGGCAACTTTTTAATTTCCCTTTTACTTGGAATGATAATTAGTATTTTCTCTTTCTCTAAAATCATAACATGGTTACTAGAAAATAAGCCCATTCCCTTATGGTCATTCTTTTTTGGTTTAGTTTTAGCTAGCGTAATTTATATTGTAAAAAAAATTACAAAGTGGAATATTTTAACTGTAGTAGTATTAATAATTGGTGCTATAATTGCTTATTATATTACAATTCTTCCTCCCTTTGAAAATACTGATAGCCTACCATTCTTATTTCTATCTGGAGCAATAGCTATTTGTGCCATGATACTACCTGGTATTTCTGGCTCATTTATACTCGTCCTTTTAGGTTCTTATAAAATTATTTTAGAGGCAGTAGATGAAAAAAACATAAAAATCCTTGCTACCGTTACAGCAGGAACAATATTTGGTTTATTAAGTTTTGCCAAAATATTAAAATGGTTATTTGAGCATTATAAAAATTTAACCTTAGCTACACTTTCAGGTTTTATTTTGGGCTCTTTAAATAAAATATGGCCTTGGAAAGAAATTATTGATAAATATACTCTCGGTAAAAAAGAAATAATAGTTGACAAAAACGTTTTACCAAATGCTTTTGAGGGAGACCCGCAATTAATCCTAGCAATTGGTCTAGCAATCACCGGTTTTTCGCTTATTTTTATCCTTGAAAGGATGGCTTCAAAAAAATAAGATGGCCTTAAAAGCATGCATCAGCGACGAACACTAATAGACAATATTTTCTTAGTTATAAAAGGCCTCTTCATGGGCGCTGCTAATAAAGTGCCTGGAGTTTCAGGTGGTATTGTAGCTTTTGTTGGTGGTTTTTATGAAGAATTTATTTATTCGCTACAGAAGATTAACGGCAAAGCCTTTAAATTACTATTTAATGGCAGGTTTAAAAGCTTTTACCAATACACAAACGGTAGCTTTCTTGTCTTACTTATTTTAGGCATGCTTATTAGCTATTTCAGTATTGCTAGGCTTTTAGATTATTTTCTAGAAAAAAAAGAACTCTTTGTATGGGCTGCTTTTTTTGGAATGGTATTAGGCTCCATTTATTATATTTCTAAAGATTATGAGCATTGGAATCGCAAGACAATAACAGCAGGAGTAATAGGCTTACTAGTTGGTATTTCTATTAGTTTTCTAAGCCCTGCAAAAGAAAATGATAATCTGATTTTTATTTTTTTCTGTGGTATTATTAGTGTGTCTGGAATGACGCTACCTGGTCTTTCAGGCTCTTTTATTCTAATTCTTTTAGGAAACTACGTTTTACTACTCGTAGATTCAGTAAATGCTTTATATGTCACTTTTGCCGAAATCTTTAAAGGTGATTTTAGTTTTCTAAAGCATAAAGAAAGAATGGAAACGCTAACCATTTTAGGTGTTTTTACGCTAGGTTCCGCAACAGGTCTTGTAACTTTATCACATTTATTAGGCTATGTTTTAAAACGTTACAAAGCAATTACAACTGCAGTCATTATTGGGTTTATTACAGGCTCTTTAGGTGTAATTTGGCCTTGGAAAAGAAGCGTTTTTAAAATGGATGTTTTAGGTAATGTTCTGTATGATTCTAACGGAAATAGAATTATACTCAATTACCAACGTTACTTACCAGATATTACTAAAATGGAAACGTGGGGAGCAGTATTCTTTGTTATCTTCGGGATTTTTGTATTATTAAGTTTAGATTGGTATGGAAAAAATAGAAAAGAAAGAAAAAAGGTTCGGACTAGTAGGTAAGGATATTTCTTATTCGTTTTCTAGAGGATATTTTTCTGAAAAATTTACTTCGTTACAGCTATTAGATTATAGTTACGAAAATTTTGACTTATCAGATATTTCAGAATTTACTGCCTTGATTAAGGAAAATCACCTGTCAGGACTAAATGTTACCATACCCTATAAAGAACTAGTAATTCCATTTTTAAACGATTTGGATGAAACTGCAGAAGAGATAGGCGCAGTAAATACTATCCAATATACAGCTAATGGGCTTAAGGGTTTTAACACAGATGCATACGGGTTTCAAAACTCACTAACCAGTCATTTAAAAGATTATCATAAAAATGCCCTTATCTTAGGAACTGGAGGTGCCTCTAAGGCTATAGCTTATGTTTTTAAGAAACTGAAGATTCCGTTTCTTTTTGTTTCAAGAACTCCAAAAGAGGGGCAATTATCATATAAAGACCTTAGTAAAAAGATTATTCAAGAACACCAAATAATAGTTAATAGTAGCCCTGTTGGTACTCATCCTAATATTTTAGAAAAACCCGATATTCCATACCAATATCTTACCAAACATCATTTCCTTTTTGATTTAATTTATAACCCAAAAAAAACTGCTTTCTTAAAAGAAGGAGAAGAAAAAGGAACAGTAATAACTAATGGGTTGCGCATGTTAGAGTTACAAGCAGAAAAAGCTTGGGAAATCTGGAATTCTTAAAATTTTTGTCCAAAATCAAAACAAAACAATCCGCGCAGCTGTAAAGAAGTAATGCGTATTTTTGCCAATGCAGGGTATAGTTAGTAACTTACCAATGAATGCCATCAATCAAAAAAACCAATAAATAACATCGTGATGGGCGAAAACGAACAGAAACCACCAGAAACTTCTGGCGGAGAGGAACTAATTTCGGAAAAAGTAACTTCTGAAAGTGAAGATAGTAATCTTGTTGAAGATACTGCTAAAGACAATGTTGTCGAAGAGAAAATAGAGGCTCCTTCTGTAGTAGATACAAAAGTATCATCTGAAAAAGTTGAAGATACTCAAGAAGATTTACTAGAAGAAATAGACCAAGAGAATGCCGAAGATGCCGAGGATGAAGAAAATAAAAAACGGCATCATATACCTATCCCAGATTACCATGCTATGACCATGGAAAACTTGGTTGGCGAATTACAACGCTTAATTAAAAATGAAAAAGTACAAGCCATTAGCAAACATGTTAATGGAATTAAATCAGAATTTGATTTAAAATTTCAAGAATTTTTAGAGCATAAAAAGGAAGAATTTATAGCCGGCGGTGGTAATGAAATTGACTTTAGATATAACTCCGTTACTAAAAGGCAATTTAATGAGGTCTACGGGGATTTTCGTGAAAAACGGAATCAATATTATAAAAACTTAGAACAGAATCTAAAGCTAAATCTAGAAAAACGTTTAGCTATTATTGATGAGCTTAAAGGTTTAGTAAATGTTGAAGAGGATATAAATACTACTTACAAAAGCTTTAAAGATATACAACAAAGGTGGCGAACTTCTGGACCTATTCCGAGAAATAGCTACAATGATGTTTGGCGAACTTACCATCATCACATTGAAATTTTCTATGATTTTCTTCATCTAAATAGAGAGCTAAGAGATTTAGACTTTAAGCATAATTTAGAAGAGAAGCTTAAGTTGGTTGTTAAAGCGGAAGCTTTAGCAGATGAACCTGATTTAAACAAGGCATTTAGAGAGCTACAGACCTTACACAAAGTTTGGAAAGAAGATATAGGTCCTGTATCTAAAGAGCAGCGAGAGCAGATTTGGGAACGATTTAGCAAAGCTACCAAAGTTATGCACGCTAGACGCCAAGAGTATTATGCTACACTTGAAGCCTCTTTTGAAAAAAACTTAGAGAAAAAGAACGAAATTATTGCTGCTATAGTTGCAGTAACAGAAAAAGTAACCAATAACCATCGTGGGCTGCAACAACAAATAAAGGAGATTGAGGCTTTACGTGATAACTTCTTTAAAGCTGGAAAAGTACCACAAAAAGTAAATGAACAGACTTGGTCTAGGTTTAAAGATGCAGTTAGAGCATTCAATAAAAATAAAAATAGCTTTTATAAAAACCTTAAAAAAGACCAACACGATAATCTTGAAAAGAAACGAGAGCTATTAAGCTTAGCAGTAGCTTTAAAGGATAGTGAAGACCATCAAATGGCTACTCCAGAAATGAAACGAATTCAGAGTGAGTGGAAAAAAATTGGTCATGTTCCAAGAAAATATTCTGATAAAATCTGGAATGAGTTCAAAGATGCTTGCAATCATTACTTTGATAAATTACATAAAGAGAAAAATGCTTCTCAGAAAGAAGAGTATGCAAATTTTGAGAAGAAAAATGCTTGTTTAGATCGCCTAAAGACTTTTCAATTAGTTGGTGATAAGAAAAAGGATCTCCCAAAAATCAAAGAATTTATTACTGAGTGGAAGTCACACGGAAGAATCCCATATAATAAAAAGCACATTAACGGTAAGTTCAATAAAATTATAGATGCACTCTTTAAAAAGCTTGATATTTCGCGTCAAGAAGCTGAGCTCCTGAAATATGGTGATAAAATAAAGCAGTTAGCAAATTCAGATAATGATAGAGCAATCGCAAATGAGCGTGTCTTTATTCGCAGAAAGATAGATGAGAGTAAAAATGAGTTGCGACAACTTGAAACTAATCTTCAGTTTTTCTCTAACGCATCTGAAGACAGTCCAGTTGTGCAGAATGTAGTTAAAGACATTAATCGCCATAAAGAAGCTTTAGAAACTTGGAAAACAAAGCTGAAGAATTTAAATATTATGGAGAATAAGCTCAATAAGGAAGCTGAGGAAGTGGAAGAAAAAAGTAATGAAGAAGAGTAGTCTAACTACTAAATAAAATAAAAGAGCCGTTCAATAGAACGGCTCTTTTATTTTATACTACATTTCTATTACTTAGCCACATTCACAGAACGCGTTTCTCTTATAACAGTAACTTTTACTTGACCAGGATAAGTCATATCTGTTTGTATTTTTTGAGAGATTTCAAAAGACAGCTCTGCAGCTTTATCATCATTTACTTTTTCGCTTTCTACAATAACACGTAGTTCACGACCAGCTTGTATCGCATAAGCTTTCTGAACTCCAGAGAATCCAAAAGCAACATCTTCTAAATCTTTTAAACGTTGAATATAGGAATCTAATACTTGCCTTCTTGCCCCTGGTCTTGCGCCACTAATAGCATCACAAACCTGAACTATTGGAGAAATTAGTGTAGTCATCTCTATTTCGTCATGGTGCGCACCAATGGCATTACAAACCTCCTTTTTCTCACCAAACTTCTCAGCCCACTGCATACCTAAAATAGCGTGTGGTGTTTCTACTTCTACCTCGGTATTTGGAACCTTTCCTATATCATGAAGTAAACCGGCACGTTTTGCAATCTTTGGGTTTAGACCAAGTTCTGCAGCCATAACTCCACAAAGCTTTGCTACTTCTCTAGAGTGCTGTAAAAGGTTTTGACCATAAGAAGAACGATATTTCATACGACCAACTGCTTTTATCAATTCTGGATGTAAGCCGTGAATTCCTAAATCAATTACAGTTCGCTTACCAATCTCAACAATTTCTTCGTTAATCTGCTTTTCTGTCTTTTTTACTATCTCTTCAATACGGGCAGGGTGAATACGACCATCAGTAACCAAACGGTGTAAAGAAAGCCTAGCTACTTCTCTACGAACAGAATCAAAACAAGAGAGTATAATAGCCTCTGGTGTATCATCCACTATTATCTCTACTCCAGTAGCAGCCTCTATTGCTCTAATGTTTCTACCTTCTCGACCAATTATGCGCCCTTTAACATCATCCGATTCTAGGTTAAATACAGAAACACAATTTTCAACAGCTTCTTCTGTTCCGATACGTTGAATAGTATTAATTACAATTTTTCTAGCCTCTTGCTGTGCAGTTAATTTAGCTTCCTCAAGTGTAGTTTGTAGGTAAGCCATTGCATCTGTTTTAGCGGTAGCTTTAAGCGATTCTAATAGCTGACTTTTAGCTTCATCTGCAGAAAGACCAGAAATTACTTCTAACTGTTGCACTTGACTTTTGTGCAATTTTTCAGTCTCAGCTTGCTTTTTATCTAAAATATCACGCTTATAGTTTGTTTCTTTAAGCTGAGTTTCTAATTGCTCTTTCAGCCTTTTTCCTTTGGCGAGTTCACTACTTATTTGAGATTCTTTATCACGGGTACGTTTTTCCGCTTCTGCAATTTTCTTATCCTTATTGATGATAACTTTTTCGTGCTCGGCTTTTAGTTCTAAAAACTTTTCTTTAGCCTGAAAAATCTTGTCTTTCTTTATGTTCTCTCCTTCTTTTTGAGCCTGTTTTAATATACTTGAAGCCTCTCTTTTAGCTCCAGATATCGTTTTTCCAGCTTTACCTTTCTCTAGCACTTTAGCAATTACAAAACCTACAAGTATTCCGACAATTGCTGCTATTATAATCATTGTTGTATTATCCATGTGAATAGTTTGGTTATAAAAAAAGCCCACATTGGCGAAGTTTTGTACAAACTCCTAAATAACAGGTTTAGGGCTAACAAGCTGCTCAATAATCCCTATACGAGTAGGGCACGCTTTTACAACTTAAACTCACCCTTTTTAAACTTAATAACGTTGAGTTTGTCAAAAATAATTACCAATGTGGGCAGTAACAATATTTATTTAAAAGAACTTATTCTGAACCTAATTTATCATAAATCAACTTATCTAAAGCTTGTAAACGCTCTGTAGCTGCTTTATTGTTTTCAGATTCACTTATTCCGCTTTGCTCTATTTTAGAGGCAAACTGCAATGCACACATGGCTAAAACATCTTGTTTGTCACGTACTGCATAGTTTTTCTCAAATTTTTTAGCCAATTGATCTATATTTTTGGCTGCTTTTCGTAAGCCTTCTTCTTGCTTGGGGTCTATTGTTAATGGATATACCCTATCTGCAATTGAAAGCTTAATTTTGAGCTTTTCCTCCATATTATATTATTACGCTATTCAGCAAGATGGGCTATGCAAAGGTCCAATTCCCGAATAAGTGTATTTATTTTGAGCTTAGCTTCTGTTTTATCTGTACTACTACCCAGCATCGAGTTTGCAAGTTTTAGAGAGTTGTATTTTTCCTCCCAATCTACTATTGAGCTCTGGACAGATTGTTGTTCTTTTTTAACTGTGGACAACTCTTTTTCCAATTTGAAGTTCGCCTGTTGGAGTACTTCTAATTTATGTAAGAGCTTGCTCACCTTATTCTCTAAAGAATCAACAATTTCAACCAATTCGCCCATATACAAATACCGATGCGTATCTTACAAAGTTAACCAACGTGGAGCAACCAAACAATAGTTTTGGCATTTAATCTGTAGACCAATTTTAATATTTATTAGGATTCAGATTTCGGTTTTTTACATCTGCTAGTTAATGGTTACTTTCGTAATTAAATATATTTTTTGATATGCGCACACGCCTTTTTAGTGTATTCTTCTTTTGTGTTTCAATTTTAATTTGTCAGGAAAAATACCCAAAAAATACCTTTAGTTCCCCTTTAGATATTCCTTTAATTTTATCAGGAACATTTGGTGAGTTAAGGTCTAACCACTTCCATTCAGGTATCGATATTAAAACTCAAAAAAGACAAGGTTTACCTATATATGCAATACAAGATGGAACCGTAACTCGTATTAAAGTTTCCTTATGGGGTTATGGTAAAGCTTTGTATGTAGCGCATCCAAATGGGTTTACATCTGTTTATGCACATCTTAAAAAATTTAGTCCAGAGATAGAAGCCTACATCAAAGAGGTGCAATACAATAAAAAGTCTTATGAAGTTGAAGTATTTCCTGATTATGGGGAATTAGAGGTGAAAAAAGAAGATGTTATCGCTTATTCTGGTAATACTGGTGGTTCTAGCGGTCCTCACTTACATTTTGAAATTAGAAGCAGTGTGACCGAAAAACCAACCAACCCTTTACTTTACGGTTACGAGGTAAGAGATGCTACGAATCCTACACTTTTAGGGCTTTTTGGATATCCCTTATCTAAAGACGCTCAGATAAATCAAAGCGCAAAAAAAGTACAACTTAATTTTACACAACAAAAAGACGGTTCTTTTATAGCAGACAAGGTAATAGCTAATGGCACTATTGGCTTTGGTTTTAATGGATTTGACCGGCAAGATTTGGGCGCAAATAAAAACGGCGTTTATTCTGTAAAACAAACTGTAAATGGAAAAGTATATTCTGAGTATGACTTTGAAACCTTTTCTTTTGGGGAAACCAGATATATTAACACATTCATAGATTATGCCCACTTTGGTAAGTTTAGACAGCGTATTCAAAAATGTTTTAAGGACGATTCTAACAAATTAGGCATATACAATACTTTGTATTTAGATGGCAAGATTCCTGTGGTAGATGGTCTCAGCTATTCCGTAGAGTTACAAATTTCAGATATAAAGGGAAATCATATTAAAGTAGTAATTCCTGTTGAAGGTAAAAAAACTCCATTGAGAATTGCAAAAGATGAAAAGCCAACCGATTATTTTATCAATGCAAATAAACCCAATAGTTTTGACCTAGGAGCAGCAAAAGTATATTTTCCAGAAAGTACGTTTTACAATGATTTTTATATTGATTTAAAAAAAGGGAAAGACACTGTTACTATTCACAACAAAACTGTTTCAGCACATAGAAATTTTACCATAACATTTGATGTTTCTAAATATTCTAAACAAGAACAAAAGCAACTTTTTATAGCTAGATTGGATGATAAGTTAGAACCAAGGCATTATAAAACTTATAAGAGAAATAACACCTTCTCTGCACGTAGTAGAACCTTTGGTACTTTTACATTAGCTAAAGACACTATTGCTCCAGTTGTTATACCTAGAAACTTTAAGGAGAAACAATGGCTTAGTAATTATCGCTATTTAAGCTTAAAGATTTCAGATGATTTAAGTGGTATAAAAACCTATTCGGCAACCTTAAATGGGGAATGGATTTTAATGGAATATGAGCCTAAAACTAAGACTATCACTTATAATTTTGATGATAAGATTGCTGGTAAGACACAATGTGATTTAAAAGTTCTAGTTACCGATAATGTAGGCAATTCGACTACCTTTGAGCATACCTTTTTTAGAAAATAATGTTTTGAGTCGAGCCAAATCGCTGTTTTTAGTATTCTTTCTAACAGTTTCTGCCGTAGTTTCCCAAACTGCGACTATAACGGGCCTCGTTCTTGATGAAAATAATAATCCGCTATCTAATGTAAATATTACCTCTAAAAACATAGGAACTACAACTCGTACAGATGGCACCTATATTTTACAGTTAATAGCTGATGAGGAAAACACCATTACTTTCTCTCATCTCGGGCATAAAAAGGTAGAATTAAAGAACATTATATTAAATACTAATGAAACTTTTGAATTCAACCCTGTTATGAAAACAGATGCAATTCAAATAGCAGAAGTAGTAATCTCACCAAGTGGCAGCAGAAGTGTGGAAGGTATAGTAACAGTGTCGCCAGAATTGGTTAGAAAAATCCCTGGTGCAAATGCTGGTGTAGAAAATATTTTAAAACTGCTTCCTGGTGTAAGTTTTAATAACGAATTAAGCACACAATACAATGTAAGAGGTGGAAATTTTGATGAAAATTTAGTTTATGTAAATGGTATTGAAGTTTATCGCCCCTTTTTAATTCGTTCTGCGCAACAAGAAGGCTTAAGTTTTGTGAACAGTGATTTGGTAGAAAATCTAAAATTTTCAGCTGGCGGTTTTCAAGCAAAATATGGAGACAAACTTTCTTCAGTTTTAGATATTGACTATAAAATACCTACATCATTTTCTCTACGAATAGCTGGAAGTCTATTAGGCGCAAGTGCCACTTTAGAGACAATATCTAAAGATAAAAATTTTACTAGTTTAACTGGAATTCGTTATCGAGACAATAGCCTTTTTATAAATAGCCAACAAACTCAAACCAATGTAAATCCGTCTTTTGTAGATGTACAGAGTTATCTTACCTATCGGTTTTCTGATAGTTTTAAATTAAGCTTTCTTGGAAATCTAGCTATTAATAACTACAAGAACAAGCCTTTGGATAGACAAACAAATTTTGGCACCATAGCTGAGCCAAGAGCATTACTAGTTTTTTATGAAGGCCAAGAGAACAATCGTTATCAAACAGAATTTGGAGCTTTAAAAGCTAACTATACATTAAATGACAAAACTAAACTCGACTTTACAACTTCAATTTATCATACTGTAGAAGAAGAATTTTCGGATATTATTGCTAGATATGAGTTAGGTGATGTTGATACTGATTTGGGTGGAGAAAGCTTGGGAGAAGCTACAAATTCCAGAGGAATTGGAGCCCAACAAAATAGAGCAAGAAATCAATTAGACGCACTAATTTTTAACATTGCACATAAAGGAACTTCTAAAAAAAATAATGCTTCGTTGGAATGGGGCTTAAAATTTACACATGAAGATTTTAGGGATCAGTTAAGAGAATCTGAATTTATAGATTCTGCTGGCTTTTTTATTCGCCCGTCTGAACCACGCTTTATTAACAACCAACCTGATGAACCTTTTCAAGAAGATATCGTTGCATTTGAAAGTGCTAACTCTACCAATTTTGTTAAAACAAATAGGCTTTCAGGTTTTTTACAATACAGTGACCAAATAAAATGGGGAACTAATGAAATCTATTACAATTTGGGAATTAGAGGGCAGCACTACATTATTAAGTCTGAGGGTTCATCAAGTAATCATCAATTTATTTTTAGTCCTCGTGCTCAGTTTGCTATTAAGCCTAATTGGCAAAAAGACATGTTGTTTAGGTTAGCTATCGGAAATTACCAGCAACCCCCTTTCTACAGAGAATTAAGAGCATTAACCGGACAGGTAAATTCTAATGTAAAAGCACAAAAATCGCAACATTATGTTCTAGGTAATGAGTATAGTTTTAATTTCTCTAACCGTCCTTTTACACTAATTAGTGAAGTCTATTATAAAAATTTGACTAACGTAAATACCTATACTATTGAAGATGTAAGATTACGTTATGCCGCCAATAATAATGCAAAAGCATTTGCCTATGGGTTTGATTTTAGGTTAAATGGTGCTTTTGTACCTGGTGCAGAATCTTGGTTAAGCTTTGGTTATTTAAGAACTGAAGAAAATATTGACAACAGAGGTTATATTTCTAGACCAACAGACCAACGTTTTAAGTTAGGGTTATTATTCCAAGATTATATGCCAACAATTCCAAATTTAAAATTGTATTTAAATTTGGTTTATAATACTGGAGTGCCAGGTGGTTCACCTAATAATGCAGACCCTTATAATTTTCAGAATAGATTAAGAGATTATAGAAGGGCAGATTTAGGAATTTCATATATTTTTGCAGATACCGAGAATAAAAACCCAAAAGGTCATTGGTTACATAAGTTTAAGGAGTTTAGCATGGGTTTCGAAATATTCAATTTGTTTAATAATCAAAACTCTATTACCAATACTTGGGTAAGAGATGCTGATACTCAAAGACAGTTTGCAGTGCCAAACTTTTTGACTTCACGAATTTTGAATCTAAAATTCAATATGCGATTTTAAATGATTATGAAAAAAATACTCCTGTTCATATTAATCCTAGCAAGCTATCAAAGCTTTTCACAAAAGAACATTTATGAAAATAGCAGATTTGATGAGTTAAGTGACAATCATGAAACATTAGCAATAGTACCTTTTATCGCAAAATTAGAATTAGAACAATCACTCTCCAAAGAAGAGCAAAAAAAGTTAGCTGAGCGCGAAGGATATGCTGTACAAGATGCGTTAGAGACTTACTTTTCTAGAAGAAAGAAACGCAAAAAATTCAATGTCGAATTTCAAAATATAAAAAACACAAATGCCTTATTAGCTCAGAATAATATCACTTATAAAAATATTGATATTTACACTGTAAAGCAGCTAGCTGAAATTTTGGGAGTGGATGGTATTATTAGTGGAAATCTAGATTTAAATATTCTACTCTCCAAAGGAGTGCCAACCAACTTTAGGTTTTTGGATTATTTTAGCGGAGATGCAAATTACGGGCGTATTGGCGTAAAAATAAGTGATGGTTTTTCTGGAAAATTATTATGGAAGTATGAAAAAGAAATCACAAAGAAGACCGGCAAAAACACTACCGAACTAATTGACAGAATGATGAAGCTGGCCACTAAAAAATTTCCTTACGACAAAGAGAAAAAACGAAAAAAACGTAAAAACTAACTTTCACCAAATTCCTTAAGTACTTTAATAGTATAATCGATTTCCTTCTTTGTATTGTATTTAGAAAAGGAAAAACGCAAGGAAGGCTTGGCTAAATTATCATCAGACAAAATCTCTGTTAAAACATGAGAGCCTTTAGCACTTCCAGATTGGCAAGCACTACCTTTAGAACATGCAATTCCTTTTAAATCTAAATGAAAAAGTAGCATTAACGCTTTCTGTTGATCAAATGGAAGACAAATATTCACCAAAGTATACGTGCTTTTATCCATATTCCCTGAAAGACCATTAAATTTTGTCCCTGGAATTTGCTTTTTAATTTCATCAATAAAATACTTTTTTAAAGAACTTACATATTCTTTTTCTCTAGAAAGATTATCATAAGCAGCTATAAAGGCTTCTTCTAGCCCAACTATGTTGTGAAAAGATTCCGTTCCAGCTCTAAATCCTCGCTCTTGAGCTCCACCAAAAATAAGCGGTTTTAATCCTGAATTTTTCCTTACAAAAGCAAAGCCTACACCCTTAGGTCCATGAAATTTATGAGCAGCTGCAGTTAAAAAGTCTACATTACTCTCCTTTAAATTCCATTCAAAATGACCAATAGATTGTACAGTATCTGAATGCATTAAAGCTCCATGCTCTTTACATAGTTGAGCAACAGCTTCTATATCAAGTAGATTGCCTACTTCATTATTTACATGCATTAAACTTACTAACTTCTTAGAATCATCTTTTTTAAGTAACTCTTCAAGATGATTTCTTTTAGGATTTCCATCAATATCTAAGTCAACAAACCAAAGAGCAATGCCAAACTCTTTTTCTAATTCTTCCGCAGTATGCAACACAGCATGATGTTCAATTTTAGAAGTAATAATAGTTTTTACTCCCAAATCACGAACAGCACATCTTAAAATCATATTATCCGCTTCTGTACCGCCGGACGTAAAAATAATTTCCGAAGGATGAGCATTAAGGTATTTTGCAATAGTTTTTCGTGCTTTTTCAATACCTGTTTTGGCTGACCTGCCAAAACTATGTGTTGATGAAGGATTTCCATAAATAGCTAAAGCGTCTTGCATTTTAGTTATTACCTCTGCTCTTATTTGAGTAGTTGCAGCGTTATCTAAATATACTTTTTGCATTACGACATTAGCTTAATGGTTGAGCGCAAAAATAATGTAATAAGGTTAATTATTTCCAAAATCCAATTGTAGGATTACATTATTCAAATTGAATTCCTTTAAATTTGAAGTAATGAAAAAATTATATACCATAATCATAGTACTCTTAGCTTTGTCCTGTAGCGATGGTGATTTAACCATTGAAACTCTAGATTTTGATAGTGTAAGCATACAAAATTGTGGCACTCTTACAACCACAACTGAGGTTTTGTTTAAAATTGATGGCGATGAAGCATTAATTTTAGATTTACAAACTGGTCTTTTACAAAATGAAATAAGCACTACTCCCATACAAAGTAGTATTTCTAACCAATCTAGACTTATTTATAGGGTTTTTAGTGATAATGTTAATACTAGTTATTTTTGTGATGATTTTCCACCGTCAGAACCTAAAGTTACTGAAGAAATTGAAGCTGAATCAGGAACAGTAGTAATAACCACAACAAGTGAAGACAATATTACCTTTACACATACTATTCAATTGCAGGACATTATTCTAAGGAATTCATCAGGAGAAAGCATTATTGATTTATCCATTAACGATTTTGGTCCCATAGAAACAAGTAATTAGGAATTCTGATAAATATATACCTCGGTAGCCCCTAGTCCGTAATTTTTATACTCAGCGTCATAAAATTTTACGTTATCATACCTATTAAAAAGATAATTAAGTTCTTCTTTTAGAACCCCCTCGCCAACTCCGTGAATAAACACTACTTTCTGGATACGCTTACGTATGGCAAACTCTAATTGCCGCTTGGCTGTTTCTAATTGTAGATTGAGCATGTCAAAATTATTCATCCCTTTTGTAGAATTTGTAAGCTGATGAATATGTAGGTCAACCTCCATTTTTGGAGCATTTCGCTCCTTAGCTCTAGCTATTTTGAGTTTTTTCTTTTTTGGAGTATCTTTTTTATGCTTCACTTTTGCAACATCGTAATTTGTAACTTGTAATATACCTTCAATCTTAACCAACTGTGAAGCCTCATATTCCATCTCAAAACCATCTGTTGTTTCAATTTTAATCAAGGTATCCATTACACCAATTATGTGTCCTTTAATAACCTCATCCAGAACCTCAATTTTGTCTCCAATTTTAAATGTATCCATGTTGAATTAAAAAAAATAAGTATATGGGCAATTCCATTTCAAAAATAATAGTATTTTGAACCCGAATAACTAAAATCTAGAATGCATAATCAATTGTCCATATTTATTTTAGGTGCAAAAGACTATATGTTGCCATGCTTAAATAAGCAATTATTTGGCATTGATTGCCCAGGATGTGGCCTGCAACGCTCAGTTTTATTACTATTTAAAGGAGAATTTGTAGCAGCATTTCAAATGTATCCTGCTATCTACACTTTAATTCCTTTATTAGGAA
This sequence comes from uncultured Flavobacteriaceae bacterium, assembly GCA_964440105.1. Classification (GTDB taxonomy): domain Bacteria; phylum Bacteroidota; class Bacteroidia; order Flavobacteriales; family Flavobacteriaceae; genus Croceitalea. The sequence goes on along the minus strand of CAYTRI010000012.1, from coordinate 9,417 downwards.
TAGTTATCCTAAATAAACTTTTTAACCTAAGATATGGAAGTCAATTCATAATCGGCTTAGGTATTTCAAGTGTCTTATTAATAATAATCAACTTTATATTTAAAATCGTTAACTAAATACTTTTAAAATGGAACAACAAAAATTACCAAACTCAACGCTTATATTAGTCTTTGGTATCATATCAATCGTAACCTGCTGCTGTTATGGAGTTATAGGTTTAATCTTTGCTATTATTGCTATAGTACTAGCAGGAAATGCAACTAAAATTTACAAAGAAAGCCCTGAACTTTATACTGGTTTCAGCAATGTTAAAACCGGTCGAGTATTAGCTATTATAGGTATAATTTTAAATGTTTTATTCTTAGCATACATGATTTGGGTATACATGACTTTTGGTTGGGAGACAATGCAAGATCCTGAGGCTTTACAAAAGGCAATAGAAGAAATGTTAGGATAATAAAATTAAAATAAATGGAAAATAACACCAATATGCCTGCTAAACCAGATAATTATTTGGTTTGGGCAATTTTAAGTACTGTTTTTTGTTGCCTAGCGACAGGTATTGCAAGCATAATCTATTCATCAAAAGTAAATGAAGCCTATGCAGGTGGAAATTATGAAGAGGCGTTAAAGGCTTCTAAAAATGCCAAAATGTGGTTATTAATAGGGGCAGGAATATCTGTTTTATTCTGGATTCTGTATATAGCAATATTTGGCTTGGCCTTTTTTGGTGCTATGTCTAATGGAGATTTTTAGCAAGAAAAGATATCTAATATTAATAGGGGTACTGTTATTTTTAACAGTACCCCTATATTTTTGGTTTAATCCAAGTGGGCAACTCATTTTTCCTAAATGTCCTATTTATCAACATTTGGGAGTCTATTGCTCTGGTTGTGGCAGCCAAAGGGCAATCCATGATTTATTACATTTGAATTTTTTGGAAGCAATTAGCCATAATGTACTATTAGTGCCAGCTATAATTTTAATACTAATTGAATTTTGCATGAGGTACTTTTATCCAAAAAAAAAGAGCCTTTTGTATTACAGAAAAGCCCCCTTTATTGTACTAATAGTAATTGTAATTTTTACGATTCTAAGAAATATAAAAGAATATCCTTTTAACTATTTGGCACCTTAATTAGCAACCTCACTTATAAATTTAAGTCGGTATAGGCGCAATTCTTCCTCTTCATAATCCCCATCAAATTCTTCTACAGCATCATCAATAGAATCTGATTCTGCTTCTAGAAAATACTCATGTATTTCTTCTTGTTGGTCCTCATCAAGAACTTCATCTACCCAATAAGCCAGGTTTAACTTAGTTCCACTAAAAACAATTTGTTCCATTTCTTTAATGAGTTGCGGAATCTCTATTCCCTTGGCCGAAGCAATATCATCCAGCGGAAGCTTTCTATCTACATTCTGTATTATGTATAATTTTAAACCAGAATTAGCACCTGTACTTTTAACTACCAGGTCATCGGGGCGTGTTATGTCATTCTCTTCAACATAAGTTTCAATTAATGCTAAAAAAGGTTTTCCATATTTTTTTGCTTTGCCCTCACCTACTCCATGAATATTTAATAATTCTTCCATAGCAATAGGGTATTTCAATGCCATATCATCTAATGATGGATCTTGAAATACTACAAAAGGTGGAACCTCATGCTTATCAGCTTCTTTTTTTCTTAAATCTTTTAAGAGTCTTAACAGCTTCTCATCTGCAGCTACACCACTAGATTTGGCTGCCGTTACAATAGCATCATCATTTTCTGGGCTGTACACATGGTCTTTTGTCATCATAAAAGAAGATGGCTTTTGTAAATAGTCTTCACCAAGAGCTGTTAAGTGCAATACTCCATATTGCTCAATCTCCTTTTTTAAAAATCCAGCAACAAGAACTTGTCGCGTTAAGGCCATCCAATAATTCTCATCATTGTCTGATCCACACCCAAAAAATTCTTTTTCATTTGTTTTATGAGAAGTAATAAGAGCATTTGTTTTCCCTACTAAAGCTTTTACAACTTCTTTTGTCTTAAATTTTTGATTGGTACCTTTTACTACCCTTAGTAATTTAACTACCTCATCTTTTGCTTCTTCTTTCTTTTTTGGATTACGGGCATTATCATCCATATCTGCACCTTCTCCTTTTTCACCATCAAACTCTTCTCCAAAATAATGAAGGATAAATTTTCTTCTAGACATAGAAGTTTCTGCATAGGCAACAATCTCCTGTAACAAAGCATTACCAATTTCTTGTTCTGCAACTGGTTTACCCGACATAAATTTTTCTAGCTTTTCTATGTCCTTATATGAATAGAACGCTAAACAATGTCCTTCTCCCCCATCACGACCAGCTCTCCCAGTTTCTTGGTAGTAACTTTCTATACTTTTTGGAATATCATGATGAATAACAAATCGCACATCTGGTTTATCTATGCCCATACCAAATGCTATTGTAGCTACAACCACATCAACATCTTCCATTAAAAACATGTCTTGGTATTTTGAGCGCGTCTTAGCATCAAAACCTGCATGGTAGGGAACTGCACTTACGCCATTAACTTGTAATGTCTGTGCCAATTCTTCTACACGCTTTCTACTTAAACAATAAACAATACCAGATTTACCTTGGTTTTGTTTTACAAAGCGAATAATATCAGCATCTGCATTAACAGTCTTAGGGCGAACTTCATAAAACAGATTAGGTCTGTTAAATGATGCTTTAAAAACCTTGGCATCTGTCATTCCTAAGTTCTTTGTAATATCTTCTTGTACTTTAGGGGTAGCAGTAGCAGTAAGACCAATTATTGGAATATTTTCTCCCAGTCTATCAATAATATTCTTTAGGTTCCGGTATTCAGGTCTAAAATCATGCCCCCATTCAGATATACAATGCGCTTCATCTACAGCAACAAATGAAATTGTAACAGTTTTAAGGAAATCAATATAATCAGCCTTAGTCAAGGATTCGGGTGCAACATAAAGTAATTTGGTAACTCCGTTCGTCATATCCTCCATCACCTGTTTTACTTCAGTTTTTGTTAAAGAAGAATTTAAAACATGAGCAACTCCATGCTCAGAGGACACTCCACGTATTGCATCTACTTGGTTTTTCATCAAAGCAATTAAAGGCGAAACAACAATGGCTGTGCCTTCTTGCATTAAAGCTGGCAACTGGTAGCATAAGGATTTACCACCACCAGTAGGCATTATTACAAAAGTGTCTTTTTGCTCAAGTACATTTTTAATTACTTGCTCTTGTAGTCCTTTAAATTTAGAAAATCCAAAATATTTTTTTAGAGAAGTATGTAAATCTGAAGTTGTAATACTCATTACGAGGGTTCCAATATTTGTTAAATCGACCTAATAAATACTTTTATTTAAAAGGATGGTGTTTTTTATGATTTCTAATCGAAGGAAGCATAATTGCATCCTGCAGTACGATTTATAAAATATAGTTTGTTTAATTTTGTAATCTTAAAGATAAGACAATCTTTGAGGAATACAATTAGATAAGCCCATTATTACCTTGAAAAACGACAAGTCAATTTTATCGATTGCCAAAAAAACGATTGAAAACGAAGCTGAGGCAATCAAAAATTTAATTTCACAACTTGACTCTCAATTTGAAGACGCTACCAAATGTATTTTAGAATCTAAAGGAAGGGTAATTGTCTCTGGAGTTGGTAAGAGTGCGATAATTGCTACTAAAATTACGGCGACATTCAATTCTACTGGAACTCCAGCAATTTTTATGCATGCTGCAGATGCTATACACGGTGATTTAGGAACGGTGTTGAAAGATGATGTTGTTATTTGCATTTCTAAAAGTGGAAATACTGAAGAAATAAAGATGCTAATTCCCCTTATTAAGAGAGGAAATAACAAGCTAATTGGTATAACCGGAAATATAGAATCTGTTCTTGGCAAACAAGCAGATTTTGTACTTAACACCTTTGTTAAAAAGGAAGCTTGCCCTAATAATTTAGCACCTACGACAAGTACTACCGCCCAATTAGTTATGGGTGATGCCTTGGCTATTTCGCTTTTAGAATTAAGAGGTTTTAGCAGTGAGGATTTTGCTAAATACCATCCAGGTGGCTCTTTGGGTAAAAAATTATACTTAAGGGTTGATGACATTGTTGGTACTAATCTTAAGCCAGAAGTGGATATTAATGCTGATGTTAAAAGTGTTATTGTTGAAATTTCTGAAAAAATGCTAGGCGTAACTGCCGTGATTGAAAAAAATAAAGTTGTTGGTGTGGTCACTGATGGTGATATAAGGAGAATGCTTAACAAGTATGAGAATATAGCTTCACTTACTGCTAAAGATATTATGTCTTCTAACCCAAAAACTATTCAGGCAGATGTGCTTGCTGTAAAAGCGTTAGAGACTATGCAAGATTTGGGCATTTCTCAACTTTTGGTCTTAAAAGAAAAGGGATACGCCGGTGTCGTTCATATTCATAACCTTATAAAAGAAGGTATTTTATAATGGCAAAAACAGTAAAGAGTCCTGATGAGATGTCTTTTTTAGACCATTTAGAAGAATTAAGATGGCATTTAATTCGCTCTACCTTGGCTATTGTTATTTTAGGCTGTATAGCCTTTGCAATGAAAAGCTTCATTTTTGACACAGTGATTCTAGGTCCAAAACAGATGAACTTTCCAACGTATAAGTTCTTTTGTACCATAGCTACATTTTTTGGAATCACTTCAGAATTCTGTGCAGACTCTCTTCCTTTTACAATTCAAAATAGAACCATGGCAGGTTTATTTTCTGCTCATATTTGGGCTTCTATTTGGGCAGGATTTATTGTTGGTTTTCCATACATTTTATGGGAATTATGGCGTTTTATCAGCCCAGGACTTAAGGATAATGAAAAAAAATATTCAAGAGGATTTATTTTAGTTGCTTCACTACTATTTTTTTTAGGGGTCCTTTTCGGTTACTATGTTGTTGCTCCTCTTTCCATTAACTTTTTAGGCACTTATCAAGTAAGTTCAGAAGTAACCAACGAAATAGATTTAAGTTCATTTATGGCTACAGTGAGAGCTTCGGTTTTAGCTTGTGGAATTATGTTTGAACTACCCATAATCATCTTCTTTTTAACCAAAGTTGGCCTTGTTACACCAGAAATATTAAAGAAGTATCGCAAGATTGCCTTGGTAATCGTTTTAATATTATCTGCGGTAATCACTCCGCCCGATGTTGTAAGTCAAATAGTAGTCGCTATTCCAGTACTAATACTATATCAAGTAAGTATTTATATATCTAAACTGGTTTTAAAAAGAGAAGTTAAAAAAGAAAAAGAGTTAAAAAATGCCAAATAAAGTTGAAGAGTTTAATGCCTACAGGGCTAAGATGAATGATAAATTACTCTCTGAAGATAATAAAGTCATTAAAAGAATATTTAATCTAGATACCAATGCTTTTATGCCTGGAGCTCTAGACGTAAAAACAAAAGAACTTCTAGGTTTAGTTGCATCTGCTGTTTTACGTTGTGATGATTGCGTGAAATATCATCTAGAGAGTTCACAAGAAAAAGGAGCTACTAAAGAAGAAGTGATGGAGACTTTAAGCATTGCTACACTAGTTGGAGGTACCATTGTTATACCACACCTAAGAAAAGCCTATGAGTATTGGGAAGAATTGGAAAACACTAAGGCTTAAAAATATCACAAAGACCAATTTGTTAAAACAGAATATGTTTAGATTTGGTACCAGATGAAACTACGCGCTGAAAACATAATGAAGGCCTATCGAGGTCGAAAAGTGGTTAAAGGAATTTCTTTAGAAGTTAACCAAGGCGAAATAGTTGGGCTACTAGGACCAAATGGAGCAGGTAAAACAACCTCTTTTTACATGATTGTTGGGCTAATAAAACCTAATGGAGGTAACATCTATCTGGATGATATGGAAATTACCAATTTTCCAATGTACAAAAGAGCACAAAACGGCATTGGTTATTTAGCACAAGAAGCCTCTGTTTTTAGAAAGTTGAGTATTGAAAAAAACATTTTGAGTGTACTACAGACTACTTCCCTATCCAAAAAAGAGCAGCACATGAAAATGGAATCTCTTATAGATGAATTTGGGTTAGGTCATATTCGAAAAAGCCGTGGCGATTTACTTTCTGGTGGTGAACGAAGACGTACAGAAATTGCTAGAGCATTAGCAACTGACCCAAAATTTATTCTATTAGATGAGCCTTTTGCAGGAGTTGATCCAGTTGCAGTAGAAGATATACAACGTATTGTTGCTCAGTTAAAAGAAAAAAATATTGGTATTTTAATTACAGATCACAACGTTCAAGAAACATTAGCCATAACCGAACGTTCTTATTTAATGTTTGAAGGTGGAATTTTAAAAGCAGGTATTCCTGAAGACCTTGCTCAAGATGAAATGGTACGCCAAGTATACTTAGGGCAGAATTTTGAGCTTCGTAAAAAGAAATTAGATTTTTAAGGTTTTTGGAATTGCTTTTCTGCTAAAGAGGCAAAAATATACAATGCAATTATTAATGGTATTGCCATAAACTTCAATGTCAATAGCAAGACTAAGCTTCCAATTAAAAACAAATATTTTACTCCATTCTCTCTAAAACCATAGTTATTAAACTTAAAAGAAAATAATTCGATTTTAGAATTAAGTAGAAAGGCACTAAGTATTGTTAATCCAATTAAAAACCATTGATTTAAAATAATTTCATTTAAAACATCATTATTCTGATACAATAAGATTAGTGGTAGTGACAAAATTAAAAGTGCATTTGCTGGTGTGGGTAAACCAATAAACGATGAGGTTTGATTGTCGTCAATATTAAATTTAGCTAATCGATATGCTGATGCCAATGTTATAATGAAACCAAAAAAACCAAGGTAATGGATTTCGTTAGGACTGGTATCAAATGGCCCATTTGGGAAAGAGTAAATGCTCCCTTCCCAAGAGGACTTAATATTTAAATCAACAGCATCATTTATTAGTTGAAACATAACAATACCTGGAACCAATCCACTGGTAATCATATCTGCTAGAGAATCTAACTGTACCCCCAATTCACTTCTAACATTAAGTAGTCTTGCAGCAAGACCATCAAAAAAGTCAAAGAATATACCCAAAAACACAAAAATAGCAGCAAATTCTAATTGATTTAATACTGCAAAAACCGTTGCAACACATCCACTAAAAACATTTAGTAGTGTAATAAAGTTGGGAATATGTTGCCTCATAAAGTGATTGATTTTCGTAAAAATAAGCTAAAATTCCATTTTTATATTTTCTACCTATTCAAGTCCTAGTTTTTATTTTGATATTTGCTAGAGTTTTTAAAACAATGAGATTAAAGTTACTAGTCGTATTTCTTTTTTTTATAGTGACCTATGGGTCATTTTCTCAGACACCTCAATTATCAGAAAAAGCGCAGATAAGTGTCCTTACCTGTGCAACAGGAATCCAATTATTCTCTTCTTTTGGGCACACTGCTGTAAGAGTACAAGATGCTCAACTGGGAATAGATGTAGTATATAACTATGGAACTTTTGACTTTAATAAACCAAATTTCTATCTCAATTTTGTTAAAGGTAAATTGATTTACTCCCTATCTAGAAGGAGATTTGAAAACTTTCTTTACGAGTACGAATTGGAAAAACGTTGGGTTAAAGAGCAAATTTTAGAATTAACCTCGGAAGAAACGAATCAATTATTTCAATTTCTAGAAACCAATTATCTACCCGAAAATCGGGATTATGCTTACGACCCATTGTTTAATAATTGTTCATCTATCACTGGAGATATTTTAGAAAAAGAATTTGATGAACAGATAGTATTTAAAGGCAACCATCTCGATAAAAAATATACGTTTAGACAACTGGTGAGGCAATATATCCCTTTAAACTCTTGGGGTATGTTTGGTATAGATTTAGCTTTTGGGGGAGTTACCGATAGAACAGCAACAGTTCGCGAGCACATGTTTATGCCTTATTATGCTATGGAACAGCTAACGAATACCACTAAAGCAGGGAAGCCACTTTTAAAACGAGAACGTACTATTTTAAACTATCCTGAAGATTCTGGAAATGATTCGGATTCATTATTAACTTCTCCACTCTTTTGGTTTATAATGTTTTTAGTCTTTGTAATAGCCATTACAATTTTAGATTATCGTCACCATGGGCGAAATACTTGGTTAGATTTTGCACTTTTCTTTATTTCTGGTACTGCAGGGCTAATTATACTGCTATTATGGTTAGCAACCGATCATATTGTAACAGGGGAGAATTTCAATTTTTTATGGCTAATGCCGCTAAATCTATTTGTCTCTTTTAAACTACTTTCAAAAAAAGAATTGCCATCATGGCTTACAAAATATCTGTGGTTCTTATTGGTAAGCATTGGGGTTATTCTTTTAATTTGGATTTTTAAAATTCAAATTCTCTCACCATTAAATATTCCATTAATGCTTGCACTAGTAGTGCGGTATTTGTTCTTATTAAAGAAGAATTAGCTTTACATCCTCTAAAAATATTTTATGAATCTGCTTACCGTAGAAAACATTTCAAAATCTTATGGCGAACTAGTTTTGTTCTCTGACATATCTTTTGGAATAAATAAAGACCAAAAAATTGCACTTATCGCCAAAAATGGTAGTGGAAAAACTTCAATTTTAAATATTATATCTGGTAAAGCTACTACTGAAGCTGGCCAAATAACTAGTAGAAAAGGGATTAAAATTTCATTTTTAGAACAAGAACCTGATTTAAACCCCAAATTGACTATTGAAGAAACTATTTTCGATTCGGGCAATGAAGTTCTAAATGTAATTTCTAAATATGAAGAAGCAGTTCAAAACCCAGACGATCAAGATGCTTATCAAAGTGCATTTGAAGCTATGGAGCGCCTAAACGCTTGGGATTTTGAAACGCAATACAAACAGATACTTTTTAAACTTAATCTAACAGAACTTAATTTAAAAGTTGGAGTTTTATCTGGAGGACAAAAAAAACGTTTAGCACTTGCTAATGCACTTATAAACAAACCAGATTTACTAATCTTAGATGAGCCAACCAACCATTTAGATTTAGAAATGATTGAGTGGTTAGAAGAGTTCTTTAAGAAAGAAAACATTACACTTTTTATGGTTACGCACGACCGCTATTTTTTGGAGCGGGTGTGTAATGAGATTATTGAGTTAGATAATAATCAGTTATATGGTTATAAAGGCAATTACTCCTATTATCTAGAAAAAAGAGAAGCGCGTTTAGAACGAGAAGCTGTTGAACAGCATAAGGACAAAATTCTATTTAAAAAAGAATTGGATTGGATGCGTAGGCAACCAAAGGCTCGTACTACAAAATCGAAATCAAGAATTGACGATTTTCATGAAATAAAATCTAGAGCAAGTAAGCGTAGAA
>CAYTRI010000011.1:17091-27262 GCA_964440105.1 uncultured Flavobacteriaceae bacterium | reverse complement strand
GGGAAGTTCATAAATTAGATGTCTGGGAAGAAATCCATTACGATAATCAAAGAACCACTTTTGAAATTATAACAAATAGCGAAAACTTTGAGAAAAGAGTGGATTATGAAACAACAGAGGGGCGGGTGTTTTCTAATGAATTAAAAGATATATTGTTTCATATTATAAATCATTCAACACATCACCGTGGGCAAATATTAAGTGACTTTAGGGAGAATAAAATTGAACCCAGAAACTTGGATTTTATTTCATACAAACGATAACAGACTAACTATTATAATGAATTTTAAAACTAAATTTCAACTTTCTTTAATGATGTTCCTGGAGTTTTTTATCTGGGGAGGCTGGTTTGTAACTATGGGAATTTATTTGCCCAACACTTTAGAGGCAAGCGGCGGTGATATTGCACAGGCATATTCCACACAATCTTGGGGAGCTATTATCGCCCCTTTTTTTATTGGTTTGATTGCAGATAGGTTCTTTAATGCAGAACGCATTTTAGGTGTGCTTCATCTAATAGGGGCTTTTTTAATGTATCAACTTGCTAATGCAGAAGATTTCTCGGTATTCTACCCCTATGTTCTAGGGTATATGATAGCATACATGCCTACTTTGGCGCTGGTAAATTCAGTTTCGTTTAATCAAATGAAGAATCCTGCAAAAGAATTTTCTTTTGTGCGGGTTTTTGGAACCATCGGTTGGATTATTGCTGGTCTTACTATAAGTTACTTAGGCTGGGATAGTGAGCAAGGAGTTGAAGACGGACTTCTTAAAAACACCTTTTTAATGGTGGCAGTAGCTTCTGCGGCATTGGGATTATTTAGTTTTACGCTGCCTAAAACACCACCACAAGTAGCAAAAGGAGAAAAGATTTCCTTTGGTGATATTATAGGTCTTGACGCACTTAAACTATTAAAGGATAGAAATTTTTTAATCTTTTTTTTAGCATCCGTGCTAATATGTATCCCATTAGCATTTTATTACCAACATGCAGGGCAGTTTTTAGGTGAAATAGGAGTGTCTAATCCGGCAGCTAAGATGTCTATTGGACAATTATCCGAAGTGCTATTTATGCTATTATTACCATTTTTCTTTAAGAAATTTGGGTTTAAAAAAACAATTTTATTTGGAATGGTAACTTGGCTAATTCGTTATTTCTTATTTGCTTATGGAGATTCTGGAGAGTTAGCTTTCATGCTAATATTAGGCATAGCACTACATGGTATTTGTTATGATTTTTTCTTTGTTTCAGGTCAAATTTATACAGATACTAAAGCGGGCGAAAGATATAAAAGTGCTGCTCAGGGATTGATAACTCTTGCAACTTACGGAATAGGTATGTTAGTTGGTTTTTGGGTCGCAGGTAAAATTACAGATACTTACCTAATTTCTGAAAATGTACATAACTGGAAAAATATCTGGACATTTCCAGCCATATTTGCACTTGGGGTACTTGTATTATTTGCCTTATTTTTTAAAAATGAAAAAGTAGCTTATAAAGAATGACCAACATAACTTAATAGATAAAAGAATGGATAATAGTAACAAAAACAAACTCTTTTTTGCGGCCTGTATCTCACTTGTTGTAACCTCTATGACCTTTGCTATACGGGCAGGGATATTAAATCAGCTTGGGCTTGATTTTGAAATCAACAATACACAGCTTGGTTACATTAATAGCATGGCATTTTTGGGATTTCCGTTGGCTATGCTTATTGGAGGGCTACTGTACAACACCTTGGGTCCAAAAAAGTTATTAATTATCGCTTTTGTTTGTCATCTTTTAGGATTGATTTTGACCATATATGCAGGTGGATTCTGGACTTTAATTATTTCCACGTTTTTTATTGGTTTCGCAAATGGCTCCGTTGAGGCAGCCTGTAATCCAATGATTGCAGACATGTATACCAACAATAGAACAGCAATGCTAAACAAGTTCCATGTGTGGTTTCCAGGTGGTTTAGTAATAGGTGCCCTAGTATCTAAATTTATGACGGATGCAGGCTTGGGATGGCAATTACAGATTGCGACGATGCTAATTCCAACTTTGATATACGGTTTTCTGGTTTTTACACAAAAGTTTCCTAAGAGTGAAAATATTGAATCCAATACTTCTGCCAATATAAAAGCGTTGGGCAATCCATTATTTCTTTTTATGATTGTTTGTATGACACTTACAGCGACTTCTGAATTTATACCGCAGCAATGGGTAGAAACTATTTTAGGTAGCTCTGGTGCTAGTCCAATGTTAGTTTTAGCGTTAGTGACCGGAATAATGGCTTTAGGTAGATTTTTTGCTGGTCCAATTGTTCATAAATTAAACCCAATAGGAGTGCTACTTATGTCTGCTATTATAACAACAATCGCCATATATTTTATGAGTATTTCAGAAGGTGGGATGATTTATGTAGCTGCAGCGCTGTTTGCTTTAGGGGTGTGTTATTTCTGGCCAACAATGATTGGTTTTACCTCAGAGTATACAGCTAAAACGGGTGCTTTAGGAATGTCTTTAATGGGTGGTGCAGGCATGTTCGCTACTTCTATTTGGAATCCTATAATTGGTTCTAGACTCGATTCTGAAAAGGCAAATGCAATAAGTACCGGTCTTGTTGGGAAATTAGCAGATATAGAGGCAGGTAGAGCCGTACTCAGTTTTATGGTATATTTTCCTTTAGCGCTAGTAGTTCTATTTGGAATTTTGTTTGTAATGAGAAAAAGAATCGAAAAGCAAAGAATAAATACAGCACATTAAAAACATTTTACTAAGAACAATTTATTTTTAAATCAATGCCAAAAAAAATTAGATTAGGAATTTTAGGAGGAGGAGGAGATTCATTAATTGGAATCTTGCATAGAGTTGCTTCCCAAATTAATGATAATTATGAGATTGTAGGGGCTGTTTTTAACCCAGACCTTAAAGCTAGTGTGGCTTTCGCTGAACAAATAGATATTCCTACAAATAGAATCTACAAGGATTTTGATTCACTTATTGAAGAAGAACTAAAACTTCCTGAAGATGAGCGAATTCAAGTTTGTTCTGTTCAAACGCCAAACTTTTTACATTTTCCAATGGCAAAAAAGTTATTGGATAATGGATTTCATGTGATTTGCGAGAAGCCTATGACCATGAATTATGAAGAGGCTAAAATACTGGAAGAGGCACATCAAAAGTCGGGTAAGGTATTTGCATTAACGCATACATACACGGGTTATCCAATGGTAAGGCAAATGCGTGAAATGATTAAATCTGGAGTACTTGGTAAAATTCATAAAGTTGATGCTAGATATTACCAAGGATGGATTAATACAATTATCCATGATAAAGAAAAAAGGTCAACAGTATGGCGTTTAGACCCAACAAAAGCTGGAATCAGTTCTTGTATGGGAGATATTGGAGTACACGCTTTTAATTTGGTCGAATATACTACTGGATTGCAGGTAAAGTCTTTGTTATGTGATTTTAACTACCTCTATGAAGACAATCAAATGGATGTAGATGGAACTGTATTAATTAGAATGGATAAGCATGTAAAAGGTGTAATACGCTCTAGTCAAGTAGCAACAGGAGAAGAAAATGGTTTAGCTATAGCTATCTATGGAGAAAAAGGCGCTTTTAGATGGGAACAAGAAAAACCAAACTTCTTATACAAGATGAGTGATACAGAGCCATTACAAGTATATAAACCTGGTCATGCGTACAACTCAGAATTATCTTTGTCGGGAACTAAATTACCAGCTGGACATCCGGAAGGTATTTTTGATTCTATGGCTAATATATACTTAGGTGCTGCAAGAGCAATACGGGGAGAAAAATATAATGATGGTGAATATCCAACTATGAAGGATGGTGTTCGTGGAATGAATTTTATTGAAGGCACTGTTGCCTCTCATAAACAAGGAAATGTTTGGATAGATTTGGATTAGTTAACTATTCTTACACCCTGCCTCAAATATATAATGACCTCCTTTGTGAGGTCATTATCTTTTAAATAGCACATCTGTTTTCTAAAATTATAAATATTTACAATAATTTTTAAACTGACTCTCAAAATTTGAGAGTCGCTAGCCACACCTTTTATTTGTAATACAAACGTTGCATGCAAATAGTTTTAGTTTTTATTACAAAAAAATAATATAAATTTTAAACTTTTATAATGGAAAACATTAGAGAAATGAGTAAAACAGAATCATTAAAAATTAATGGAGGTAATTGGGGAGTAGGCATATTATTAAGCCCTGCTTATGATATAGTTACCGACTGGCCTGCTAATAAGGCAGCATTTCAAAAAGGGTATTCAAGAAGAAGTAATAATTAAAAAAGAAAATATGAAAAATAATAAGTATTTATTAGAAGAATTAGATGCCAAAGAATTAAGTTTATATAATGGAGGTTCTTGGTTTACAAGGGAGTTATTCGAAGATATAGGAGAGTTTTTTGCAGTTTTATCAGATGCATTAGCCCATGACAGAGAATCAGGAATACATGGACACATATAATTAACAGTATGAAAATTACATCTAAGAAATTTATTAAAGCTTTAATTTTATTCCTATTAGGAGTTGGATTGTATTCGCTATTGATATTTCTAGGAAAAAGTAATTAATCAAAAATGTATGAATTAAAAAGCGGAGACTTTCTCCGCTTTTATTTTTCTTAGAAATGTTTTTTTACTCTTAATAAGCTTGCGGACATTAAATATTTGTAAATGAAAATGTTTTAATGTGAATCAAATTTCATCTTTTAAATAAAAGCTCAAACCGCTCAAAAACAATTATCATACTTTCTCTTGGCACTCGATTAAATGGTTCTAACTCACGGGTATAATAATCCCAATGTACTTTTCTCCAATATTCAAGACTTTTATCTCCTTCACCCTCTAAACGCGCATGTTCAGAATGAATTGAAAAGTAAGGAAGTAATTTTACAGAAGTAGTACGAACTACACATTTAGCATCTCCTTTCCAATCTGTGACTATAAAAAAATTTCCAATTTTGGGCATAGGCTCTTTACGTAATTGAAGTCCTAAAAGCGAATGAGAGGTTGCTCTTTTTATATCTTTTTGAACGAGCTTAGCTAAATTATCAGCATCCTTTTCATTGTCTCCAAAGTAACCAACTTCAGGGGCTTTTTCAAAAGCGAATTCGGTGTGTTTATCTAAAAAATCTCCCCAAAGGTTTCTTGCTGAAACGTTATCCATTTACAAATATGATTAGTTAAGCGAATTTACCCAATTTAAATTGTTCTGCTGCGTGGTTGGCAGCTCTAGCAGTAAAAGCCATATAGGTTAATGATGGATTAACACAACTTGCCGAAGTCATAAACGCACCATCGGTTACATATACATTAGGGACGTCATGAACTTGGTTATTTTTATTTACAACAGAAGTTCTTGGGTTCCAACCCATTCTTGCGCCACCCATTTCATGAATACCGAGACCTGGACCAGTTTCTGTATCATAGGAATTCACATTTTTAAAACCAGCAGATTTTAATATGGCAACGGCTTCCTCTTTTATGGCTTCGCGCATTTTAAGTTCATTTTCTTTAAACTCAACATCAAAATTAAGTTGTGGCAAGCCCCATTGATCTTTTTTGTCTTTACTCAGAGTAACTCGATTATCATGATGCGGTAGCATTTCTCCAAAACCAGTCATTCCAATCTGCCAACCACCAGGTTTTAACATCGCTTCTTTATAAGCTGCTCCATGGCCCATTTCAGCCACCATTTCACCCCAGTTATCACGCCCTGCACCACCTTGATATCCAAAACCTCTTACAAAGTCGGTACGCTTAGTTTGCGAATCTAAATTTACGAATCGTGGTATATAGAAACCATTTGGTCTACGACCTTTATAATACTTATCTAAATGTCCATCTACTTTAGCAGATGCACCTAATTTGTAATGATGATCCATTATATTACGACCAACTTCATCGTAATTATTCCCTAAACCATTTGGAAAGCTTTTTGATTTAGATTGTAATAAGATACCTACTGATGCCATTGCAGAGGCGCATAAAAAAATAATTTTGCTATTGAATTCTATTTTTTTACCAGTCTCAGCATCTATTACTTTAACACCTGTAGCTTTTTTAGAGTTCTCATCATAAACTACTTCATGAACAATAGAGTTAGGTCTTAATGTCATATTTCCAGTACGTTCTGCAGCTGGTAAGGTAGAAGAATTACTGCTAAAATAGCCTCCAAAAGGGCATCCTCTCCAACATCTATTTCTGTATTGACATGGATTTCTACCCTCAAACTCTTTTGTTTTATCAGTAATATGAGCTACTCTGCCAATAGTGAGTAATCGACCATCTTCAAAACCAGTTTCCATTGCCGTCTGTAAATCTTTTTCAACACAATTTAAACCCATTGCAGGCAAGAATTGTCCATCTGGCAATTGCTTTAATCCTAATTTTTCTCCACTTACACCAATATAGGATTCCACTTTATCATACCATGGAGAAATATCTTTGTAACGTACAGGCCAATCAACGGCAATATCTTCTTTTAAATTTGCTTCAAAATCAATGTCACTCCAACGGTAACTTTGTCTTCCCCAAGTAAGCGAACGACCTCCTACATGATAACCACGAATCCAATCAAAACGTTTAGTTTCTTCGTAAGGATGCTCTAAATCATTTACAAAAAAGTGTTTGACCTCCTCATTAGGAGCCCAACCAACACGTGACTGTTTTTTATATTTTTTCTTTTCTTCTCTAGATAACTGACCTCTATACGGTGAATCCCATGGGTCAATATTCATAGTTTTGTAATCTTTAATGTGTTTAACCATGGGGCCTCGTTCTAAAACAAGTGTTTTTAAACCGTTTTCACATAATTCTTTAGCGGCCCATCCGCCTGTAATTCCAGTGCCAACTACAATGGCGTCATAAATAGTATCTTGATTCAAAACTGTGCTATTTAATTATTAGCTAATCGTTATATTTATATCCTTTCTATAAGAAAGTAAATATAAAAGCTTAATTACTTAAAGATAGTAGATTAAGGCAGAAGTTCTAAACTAACTTAAAAATTAAAATGAAAACAATAAAAGGTCCTGCGGTTTTTTTAGCCCAATTTGTAGATAGTAAAGCACCGTTTAATTCTCTCGATGGAATGTGTAAATGGGCTTCAGAGTTAGGTTATAAAGGAATACAGATTCCTACTTGGGAATCTTTCTTAATCGATTTAGATAAGGCTGCTGAAAGCCAAGATTATTGTGATGAGTTAAAGGGTAAAATTAATTCGTATGGCCTGGAAATTACGGAACTTTCAACCCATCTTCAAGGGCAACTCGTTGCGGTTAATCCAGCTTACGATTTAATGTTCGATAATTTTGCACCAGATTATTTAAAGGGTAATCCAAAAGAACGAACAAAATGGGCGGTTGAAACGGTTAAAAAAGCCGCTACTGCAAGCCGTAGATTGGGCATAAAGGCACATGCTACATTTTCCGGAGCACTATTATGGCATACAATGCATCCGTGGCCACAACGCCCTGCGGGCCTTGTTGAAATGGGTTTTGAAGAATTAGCAAAAAGATGGTTGCCTATATTGAATCATTTTGATGATGAAGGCGTTGATGTTTGTTATGAGATACATCCTGGAGAAGATTTGCATGACGGCGATACTTTTGAACGCTTTTTAAAAGCAACAGGAAATCATAAAAGGGTTAATATACTTTATGATCCAAGTCATTTTGTATTGCAACAGTTAGATTATATAGCTTACATAGACCATTATCATGAGTTTATAAAGTCTTTTCACGTTAAGGATTCTGAGTTTAACCCTACCGGAAAGAAAGGCGCTTTTGGAGGATATAATGATTGGTCCGATAGAGCAGGAAGGTATCGTTCGCTAGGAGATGGACAGATAGACTTTAAAACCATCTTTTCTAAATTAACCCAATACGGTTGTGATGTTTGGGCGGTTATGGAATGGGAGTGTGTGATTAAAAGCCCGGAGCAAGGAGCTAGAGAGGGAGCTAAATTTATACAAGACCATATTATTGAAGCTACCCAAAAAACATTTGATGATTTTGCAGGAGCAGATATAGATAAAGAACAATTAAAGAAAATATTAGGACTTTAGTCCTTAACTGCCCCCAGAGATGTTGTTCGTAGAAAAAAAATGTAAGCTAAATTTTCAAAACTTATTTTAATAGTCAAAATAAACAAGCATGAAACATTTAGTGATACTAATGGCACTAATCTTAACGCTTGCATCTTGCAAGCAAAAGGAAAAAACAACTAATGATAATACAAAAATAGAAAAGGCATCAAAAGCTGAAACTTCAAAAGAATGGGTAACACTTTTTGATGGCAGTTCTTTTGATGGATGGCGTTATTTTGGCGCTGGAGAAGTTGTAGAACCATGGAAGTTGGAAGATGGCGCTATGGTTTTTTGTCCACCTAAGGAAAGAAATGGTGAGAGATATGATATCGTAACTGATAAATCGTACACCAATTTTGTGCTTTCTTTAGAATGGAAAATTTCTGAAGGAGGTAATAGTGGTATTTTTTGGGGAATTTCTGAAGACCCTAAGTATGGAGTCCCCTATGCGACTGGTCCAGAAATTCAAGTACTAGATAATGAAAGACATTCGGATGCTAAAAATGGACCAACAAGACAAGCCGGTGCGCTGTATGATATGGTGCCGCCAAGTAGTTCAAAAGCGGTTAAGCCAGCAGGCCAGTGGAACACCTGTGTATTAACTGTTAATCACGTCACTAATGAAGGTAATGTTGTTTTAAACGGCGAAGAAATTGTTAAATTCCCTGTTCATGGAGCGCTTTGGGATGAAATGGTTGCCAATTCAAAATTTAATGGCTGGGAAGGTTTTGGAGAATATCAAACGGGGAAAATAGGCTTGCAGGATCATGCAGATATCGTTTCTTACAGAAATATAAAAATTAAAGAGTTATAAGATGAAGCATTATAGCATGGGGTTAGTAATATTACTTTTTTTGATTGGTTGTAAAGAAGCACCTAACCAAAATAAAGTTGAGATAGAAACTGTAGAGAATCCGAATATTTTGGCCAAGTACCAAGGCGAGGAGCCAACAACACCAGAAGCGACAGAAGTTTATGAACCTGTGCCACTAAAAGTTACCCAAGATGACAATGGGGTTCCGAGCGATGCAATTGTGCTTTTTGATGGAACAAATCTAGATGAATGGATGAACCCTGCAGATAGTACTGCAGCTCAATGGCACTTGAATGGTGATGGAACCATGACGGTAAAGGATAAATCTGGAAACATACATACCAAAAGAAGTTTTGGAAGTATGCAGTTGCATTTAGAATGGAAGTCGCCTGCTGACATTTTAAACGAAGGCCAAGCGAGAGCAAATAGTGGCGTTTTTATACAGGAACGTTATGAGGTTCAAATTTTAGATAATAATGACAACCCTACATACACCAATGGGCAGGTTGGAGCTTTATACAAACAAGGAATCCCTTTGGCAATGGCATCTGCGCCAACTGGAGAGTGGAATACGTATGATATTATTTTTCATGCTCCAGAATTTGAAGGAGAGGATTTGACTAAACCAGCTTACGTAACAGTGTTACATAACGGGGTACTTATACAAGACCATTTTGAAATTGAAGGTACTATTCAATACATTGGATGGCCTAAGTATGAAGCTCATGGCAAAGCACCAATTATTTTGCAAGACCATCAAGACAATAGCCGCGTAAGCTATCGTAACATTTGGGTTAGGGAATTGTAGTTAATTTATATTGATGGACAGGTATTTTCTAATAGCTCTTTTTTGTATAATTCTGAGCTGTTCCTGGGTTTTTTATCTTCGGAAGATTAAAATGTATGGTAATGAAAAATCTGATGTAGATAGTTTTCCTAAAATGGATAACAAGTTTTTTGATTTTCTCGAAAAATATGAAAATATTGAAGGGAATATTTTATTCACTTTTGTATTTGTTTATGGTATTGTTGCTTTATACAATTCTATAGCTTCTTTCTTCAATTTACCTCTGTTTGCTAATCAAGCTTATGAATGGATTTTATGATTTAAAGCTATATAATTAGTTTAGTATCAAATTAAACTAACGATTATTAAAGCCTAACCGCAAAACTTCGTTTTGCTACCTTTGCCAAAATTTAGTCATCTTTTATGATTCAATCCATGACCGGTTATGG
>CAYTRI010000011.1:9332-16991 GCA_964440105.1 uncultured Flavobacteriaceae bacterium | reverse complement strand
CTACCTTTGCCAAAATTTAGTCATCTTTTATGATTCAATCCATGACCGGTTATGGGAAGCACGTGGTTCAACTTCCATCAAAGAAAATCACAATAGAACTAAAATCATTAAATAGTAAGAATCTAGATATTAATGCTAGAATTCCACAGACCTATCGAGAAAAAGAGTTGGAGTTACGTAAGTTAATCTCGGATTCTTTAATGCGAGGAAAAGTAGATTTTAGTCTTTATATAGAATTAACTGGAGATGAAACTACAGCTGAGGTAAATGTTGCTATGATTAAAAAATACATAGCACAACTACGAAATATTGCTGAAGGTGATGATATAAAGTTGTTAGAGCTGGCTCTTAGAATGCCAGATACGCTTAAAACAGATAAAGATGATATTGATCCTAAAGAATATGAGTCAATAAAACAAGGTTTAGGGGAGGCTTTAAAGGCGATTAACAAATTTAGAACCGAAGAAGGAAATGTTCTAGAACAAGATTTTAAAGACCGACTTAAAACCTTATCCAGCTTACTAGAGCAGGTTAAGGAAATGGATACGGAGCGTATAGATTCTATCCGTGAGCGTTTAGAAAAAGCAGTTGCAGATTTAAAGGTTGAGTTAGATGCTAATCGTTTTGAGCAAGAACTAATTTATTACCTAGAAAAATATGACATTACAGAAGAAAAAGTACGATTAGCCAATCACTTGGCGTATTTTGAAACAACGATAGACTCTAAAGACTCTAATGGAAAAAAACTTGGTTTTATATCCCAAGAGATTGGAAGAGAAATTAATACTATAGGCTCAAAAGCTAATTTTGCGCCAATGCAACAATTGGTAGTGCAGATGAAAGATGAATTAGAGAAAATTAAAGAACAAATGCTTAATGTTTTATGAGCAAAGGAGGCAAACTCATTATTTTTTCGGCACCATCAGGTAGTGGTAAAACAACAATTGTTCGGCACTTATTGGAACAGTCAGAGTTAAATCTTGCATTTTCTGTTTCAGCTACTTCTCGCCCACGTCGAGGAAAAGAAAAACAAGGAAAACATTACTATTTTATTACTGTATCTGAATTTAAAAAGCATATTAAGAATGATGATTTTCTTGAATGGGAAGAGGTATACAGAGATAGTTTTTACGGCACTTTAAAAAGTGAAGTAGAACGACTTTGGGACGAAGGTAAAAATGTAATTTTTGATATTGATGTAGTTGGTGGATTGCGGATTAAAAAGAAATTTCCAGAGCAAACATTAGCAGTATTTGTAAAACCACCTAGTGTAGACGAACTTAAAATAAGATTAAAAAAGCGCAGTACTGAAAGTGACGATAAAATAAATATGCGTGTTGCAAAAGCATCGGTTGAGCTAGCTACCGCTCCACAATTTGATAAGGTTATAAAAAATTACGATTTAGATACTGCATTAAAAGAAGCACATCAACTAGTTGCGGAATATGTAGGCGCTACTATTAAAGATACCCAAGAAGAAGAGTAATGAAAAAGGTGGGTTTATACTTTGGCACTTTTAACCCAATACATATTGGGCATTTGGTTATTGCCAATCATATGGTCGAATTTTCAGAATTAGATGAAGTTTGGATGGTAATTACGCCACAAAGTCCTTTTAAAACAAAAAAATCGTTACTAGATAACAACCATAGGTATCAGATGGTTTTTGAAGCTACCGCAGCATATCCTAAACTTAAACCAAGCAAAATAGAGTTTGATTTGCCTCAGCCCAATTACACTATTAACACCTTAGTTCATCTCGAAGAAAAGTATCAAGATGAGTATAAGTTTTCTCTTATAATGGGAGAGGATAATCTAAAAAGCTTTCATAAGTGGAAAAACTATGAAACAATTTTAGAGAATTATAGTTTGCATGTTTACCCAAGAATTTCAGAGGGTAAAGTAGAACATCAGTTTAAAAATCACCCAAAGGTTAATAAAATTGATGCTCCAATTATTGAAGTCTCTTCTACATTTATTCGAAAACAACATGCGTTGGGTAAAAACATCAAAGCCATGTTGCCAGATTCTGTCTGGAAGTATATGGATGAAATGAATTTTTATAGGTAGTTTTGGAATAGACTCACTTACCCCCTAGTTATAATATATCAATCATGTTTGATACTAGTATAGTACTCAAACTAAACTGAAAACTAAATGAACAAAATAGGTTGCGTATTCGTTCTGCTTTCTCTTGTACTTTCTAATTCAATTGAAGCGCAAAAATCAAAAAAGAAGAAAGCTAAGCAAGCTACTGAAGCAGCTGCAAAGCCTAAATCCAAAAATGATATAAAGCCTTATGCTAAGGTTATAACAAAAGAGGCAAAATCTGACGAAGGTGTTTTTACCGTTCATCAAATAGCTGAGGATTATTTCTATGAAATTCCTATTTCTCATCTAAATAAAGACATGCTTTGGGTGAGTCGTATTGCTCAAATACAGAATGGACTTGGAGGAGGCTATGTAAATGCAGGCTCTAAGACAAATACACAAGTAGTGCATTGGGTTCGCTTTCGAGATAAAATATTGCTAAAATCAAAGTCTTTTGTAAATATTGCTGATAGCTCTAAAGCAATTAGTAATTCGGTAAGAGTTAATAATTACGAACCTACACTACGCGCTTTTGATATTAAAGCTTTTAGTACAGATTCTAGTGCAGTGGTAATTGATGTAACTAAGTTTTTTACTTCAGATGTTCCAGCTATCAGTGGACTTTCTGCTCGGCTTCGAAAAGAATATAAAGTCAAGAAGTTAGATGGTTCAAGAAGTTTTATTAATACTATTAAAAGCTTTCCAGAGAATATAGAAGTAAAGCAAGATTTTACTTATGATGCTTCAGAACCACCAAGTTTTAGAAGTACACAATCTATAAGTATTCAAATGAATCAATCTATGATTTTGCTTCCCAAAAAAACCATGCAACCAAGAATTTATGACCCTAGAGTTGGGTTTTTCACAGTTTCCCAATACGATTATGGTAGCGAAGCTTTAAAAGCGGATCAGAAAACATATGTAAGAAGATGGCGATTAGAACCTAAAGACCCAGAAGCATATGCTCGTGGAGAGTTAGTAGAGCCTGTAAAGCCAATAGTTTACTATTTAGACCCTGGAACTCCTGAAAATTTACAATCTTATATAAAACAAGGAATTGAGGATTGGCAAAAACCGTTTGAAACCGCTGGTTTTAAGAATGCGATTATTGCAAAAGATGTTCCTACAAAAGAAGAAGACCCAGAATTTAGTCCGGAAGACATTAGATATTCAGTGGTTCGTTATGTAGCAAGTACTACTAGAAATGCAATTGGACCTAGTGTTTCGGACCCTAGAAGTGGAGAGATTATCGAGAGTGATATTATTTGGTATCATAACCATTTACGTAGTTATAGAAATAGATATTTATTAGAGACAGGTGCGGCAAACCCTTCAGCTAGAACTTTAAATACTTCGGAAGAAGAGATTGGTGAGATGATGCGTATGGTTATTGCTCATGAGGTGGGCCATGCATTAGGCTTTCCTCATAATATGGCGGCGAGTTATGCCTATCCGGTAGACTCTTTACGTAATGGAGCTTTTACACAAAAGAATGGAATAGCTGCAAGCATAATGGATTATGCGCGCTATAATTACATAGCACAACCAGGTGACGAAAACATTCGCTTTGTTAGACAGATGGGGCCTTATGATCACTATGCAGTAAATTGGGGGTATCGGTGGTTAAATGAAGATAACCCCGAAGCTGAGCAGCCAAGGCTTAATTCTTGGGTCTTAGAAAAAGCAAATGATGCTAAATACAAATTTGGGCGTCAATCAAGTCGTTTTGACCCGCAATCCCAAACTGAATGTATTGGTGATGACCCAATTAAAGCTAGCTCTTATGGTTTAAAAAATTTAAAATACGTTGCTGCTAATTTACCTAAATGGACATCTGATGTTACCAATAATTATCAAGATTTAGAAGAATTATATGGTGAGCTTTTAGGTGTTTATAGTAGATATACGGGTCATGTAACAAACACAGTTGGTGGAGTATTTGAAAATATTAAAACTCCAGAACAAGATGGAGTTGTTTACACCAATTTTGATGCTACTGCCCAAAAAGAGGCAGTAAAATGGTTACATGCAAATATTTTTGAAACCCCCAAATGGATTTTAGACAAAGCTATTTTGCAAAATATTGACCATGCCGGTCATTTTGAAAAAGTAAGAAGGCTACAAGTAAGGCAATTGAATTCTTTATTGAGTTTAGGACGAATAGGAAGACTTATTGATAGCGAAACTCTAAATGAAGAGTATTATAGTGCTTTAAATATGCTTGTGGATGTAAGAAATGGGCTTTGGAAAGAAAGTGCCCGAGGAGTAAGTGTCGACTTATACCGTAGAAATTTGCAACGTTCTTATGTTGATAGAATGGTATATTTAATGACCGAAGAACTACAACCGAATAGATTTAGCAGACCTGGTTTTGAAGGTCAAATCTATTATAATACTAGTGCTTCTGATGTTAGGGCTTTGGTAAGAGGAGAACTAAAAACTTTAAAAACCAAACTAACTTCTGCTAAAAACGGTAGAATTAATAAAGAAACTAAATACCATTATGAAGATATTATCGCTAGGATAAATCAGGTCTTTGATAATGATTAACTAGTCTAATTTTATTGTGGGAGTTAGAATATCAACTCCTAGGTATTTATCATCTTTATTGTAATACCAGACTCTAGTTTTAGGCATTTTAATACCATTAATATTTTCTAGGTTTTTTAGAAGAATATATTCCCCATCATTTTGGCTTTCGTCATGGTAAAATTGATAAACTTCCATGGCAAAAGTGTTTGGGTCAAAATAAAAGTACCAAGTATCTTTCCCTACATCCTCAGTGTAATTTACTTTTAAAACAAGGTATTCTTTCTCTTTGAATGTTCTTCTTTCAACTTTTGGACTAATAATGGTGCCTGGGTCTTTCAATTTCATAGGTAGACCATATAGATAGGTGTAATAATCTTTCATCATTGCACCACGCTCACAAGTTAGGCGGAGTCTTTTAGCATCTTCATTACTAATTTCTATATGCCCATTCAGAGAGATTTTACAACTATCTTTTTCAATAATATATGCATAAGAATCTTTTTCTTTTGCTACATCTAGAATAAACTCTTCCCTTGGTAAATCAATATGTATTTTACTAACTCTATCACTTGAGCTAGGTGTTTCCATAGTTATTTGAAAACCTCCTTTAAAATTCTCCCAATTCCCGTTTGGGTCATGATAGGCAATGGCCTTATCTAAGAGTTCTTCGCCATTTGGCAATTGAGCGCTAATAGTATAGCAAAGTGTGGTAAATAAAATAAAAAAAAGGTGTTTCAGCATACTTTTATGAATAAATACAGAAATCAACTCCTAAATTTAGGGAAAATTATTCTTAAAATTTTTTGCTAGGTAGCTAGTAAGAATAGAGTCTCCTTTTTATTTTTTTGATAAAAGTAAAACCAACTAACCATGTTGAGATTAGCTCTTAGGATAGTTGGTTTCAAGAACTATGTTTATTTATTCTCCTTCTTTTTCTTCTGTGGAGGGAGGTGTAATTTCAATTTTGGCCGGCTCTATAGAACTATCATGTTCTTTGTAGTATTGTTCTAATAAATTTATAATTGCCGTCATTAAATCTTTGGTCTCAAGAAGAATAGAAAAATAAAGTGTCGTGTTTTTAGGGCTTAATTCTTCTGTACGCGTTCTGGCTACCTGCTTTTGGATTTTTTCAGAAACTAAATCAAATAACTCTTGCTTGGTATTCAAAATAGCACCTATTTGTTCAAAAGAGCGATCATCAAAGGCTTTTTTAGTTCTATTTAGAATATCTTCTAACTTTAAATCAATCTCTTTTAATTCCTTTATCTGATTGTATTTAAGCTTATGATGGTTATTGTTGACATGCTTGTGACTTACTTTCCCGATATATTCTAAAGACTGAGATATATCTGTTAAATGAGCCATTATATTGATGTAAAAATTACTGGCACCAATATGAGCTTCATCTAAATTTTTGATGAAATAAAAGGTATGATCTCTTAAATCTTCAATTTCATCAGAGAGTTTATTTCCTTGTTTTTTATTTTTCTTAAGCAAATTTAAATCTTGCCTAGCTAAACCATTTATTGAGTTAGAATATATTTTATTAACTCTTTTTACAACACTTGCAATATTAGTTACACTTTCTTCTATAACACCTTGTATAGAACTGCTTTCAGCTCTTCTAAGTCTATCTTCCGCTTTAGTTACTTTAGTTTTTTTATTATGTGCCATGTAGTTACGGAGCAATAATACTGCAGCTATAATTAATAAACATATAAGCGCAATAAATCCGCCAAAATGAAGAATAGCAGCAATAATTGCAGCAGCTGTAAACGCACTAAATGCTGTAAAGAACCAACCGCCAATTACATTTAAAACTCCAGCAACTCTATATACAGCACTTTCTGCACCCCAAGCGCGGTCAGCTAAAGAGGTTCCCATTGCTACCATAAAAGTTACATAGGTGGTAGAGAGGGGTAGCTTCATAGAAGTTGCAATAGATATTAGAACGCTGGCAACCATTAAATTTACCGCTGCGCGCACTAAATCAAAAGCTGGTATATCCTGAACTTTGTTTTTAGGTAGATAAGTGTTAGGAACAACAAAGCGTTTGTCTATTTTTTTTCTTAATAAGGGAGGAATAATTGCTGTTAAACTTTCTGAAGCAGCAACACTTAACTTAACCACTTGTCTAGAAATAAAATTGGGTTGAAACCTTTCTTCACCTTCATCTTGTCTAGCTAAGTCCACACTTGTTTTTACTACGCTTTTTGCTTTTGATGAAAACCATAGTGTAATTACCATTATGCCACCAGAAAGGAGTAATAATAAAGTAGGGGTTTGAACGGCAGCTGAAAGCCCTTGCATATTAAATTCGGACGCTGCTACACCGGAACCTTGCCAATCTTGAAAAGATTGTAATGCTGCTATTGGAACACCAATAAAATTGACTAAATCATTACCAGCAAATGCCATTGCTAATGCAAAAGTTCCTAGGATGATAACAACAATATATATGTTCCATTTTAATAATGTGGAAAATATCCATGAAAGTAATGTCCAAAAAACTAAATTTCCAGCGATAAAAAGCTCAGGAGATTCGCTAATAAACTGTAGTATAGATTCGTCAAAAATCGCAGCACTTTTAAGTCCTTTAACTATAATAAAATAGATAATTGCTGTAATTGCAAGACCACCAAAAATTGATTCTACGTATTTAGGCTGGCTCTTAAATTGAAAAGAAATTAATACTCTAGAAACAAACTGAACTATAGCCCCAATGGTAAATGCTATAAAAACGGAAAGCAAAATTCCAAATATAATTTGTGTTGCTTTATCTGTGTTAATATAATTGCTTAATTCTGAAAAATCCCCGTCTACTCCAATTATCTTTATTAGAGAAATTGCTATTGCAGCTCCTAGTAATTCAAACACTATAGACACAGTGGTTGATGTTGGCATTCCCAAGGTGTTAAAGAAATCGAGCAGTAGAATATCGGTTATCATCACCGCCATAAAAATGAACATGATTTCTTCAAAAACAAACTCGCCAGGATTAAAAATACCTTTTCTAGCGACCTCCATCATACCACT
>CAYTRI010000011.1:0-9232 GCA_964440105.1 uncultured Flavobacteriaceae bacterium | reverse complement strand
TGCTCGCTATACTTTTAATTTCTGTAGTTGGTTTTGCACAGACAAAACCTGAAATGAAATTGAACAACGAAACCAATTTGATTGAAGCTACTTATTTTCATGACAATGGAGAAGTAAGTCAAAAAGGAACATTCAATTTAGAAAAACAGCTACATGGTGAATGGATGAGCTTCAACGAAAAAGGAGAAACCATAACAGTTGGTTCTTACACTAATGGAACCAAAACAGGAAAGTGGTTGTTCTGGGCTAATGATATTTTAAAAGAAGTAGAATATAGTAACAACGCCATTGCAGCGGTTAATGAGACTAAAAATACCGAAGGAATTGTAAGTCGAAACTAAATCTATATCCGATAAAATAAAAAGCGCCTTGCTATAATTTAGCAAGGCGCTTTTTGTATATATGGGTTTAAAACTTATCTTTTTGAAAGCTATTTTATTCTTAAGGCAAGTTTATTTCTTCTTTTGAAGCAGTATCTAAACCTTCAACATCATCAAAACTAATTTGAATAGGTGATAAGTTCGTTTTTACTTGTGAAATTTTATTTTCTGATACAACGATATTTAGCTCTTGACTCTCATAACCTGCATAGCTAATCACTAAAGTGTATTCACCAGCTTCAATTTCAGAAATCTCAAAATTACCGTGAAAATTGGTCTCGTAATAAGTATCAAAGCCTTTTAGCTGAACGTTAGCGAATAACATCGGTTCATTGTTCATGGCTTTGTCAGTAACTTTTCCTTTAATACCGCCTAGGTTTTGTGAAAGCAAAGTTGCCGAAAACAAAATTGTAAAAACGAAAAAAATATTTTTCATATTGAAAATCTTAATTTCATTACAAAATAACGTTGGTAATGTAAATTTAGAGTTAAGTAGAAATTAATTGTGCGTAACAAAAAAGTTAAGTTATGTGCACGTTAATTAATCTTCTTGTAGACTTAAATAACATGAGTTTGACATAAGAATATTTATTAACATCTGTATTTCAGTAATTTATATATCTATGTCTAGTCGAGCGGAGTCGAGACCTACTCAAAATATATGTTTTTAATGACCTCTCGACTCCGCTCGAGGAGGCATTTACTTATTTTACTGACTCTTGAACATAAAACAATCGATTTTTTAAATCGAACTCACGTTAAATAGTAGTTGAAAAAGAAAGCCCCGCTATACAAGCAGGGCTTTCAGTGGTATTTAATTTAGCTATAGTCTCCTATAGCCCAAATCAAACATTTTATGTTAATTACGTGTCCAACCAGTGTTCCATGTACTATAATCTGCGCCAGTTCCGTTACCTATTCCCGTAAAGAACTCAGCTTCTCCAAATTCAGCACCCGTATCATTTTTAAGGTTTAGGATAATATCATCGAATGTAATATCCGTAACACCCGTATCACCATCAAGGACTCCTTGACCTGTTGGGCTATCTGCACCATCACTATCTAAATCAAATCCTTCAGCAAAACCTGAAATAAGAACGTTGGTAAAAAGTGCTCTTGTGCCAGCTCTAAGCCGTACAGCTTCGTTTTCATTTGAAGAACCATTTCCGTTGATGGTCATGTTAATAATAGTAGGAGCAGACCAGAATATTGGGTCAGAATTGTTCCCTATATCCGTATTAAAACCATCACCTTCAATGCCTTTATCGTGAGATTGTCTGTGCTCTATATAAACATTAGTCAATGTTCCAGTAAAACCTTCTGTCCAGTCAACAGAATCATCTTGAGCGCCTATTACGGATATGAAAGAAGCATTTACAGTTCCTCCGAAAAACTCTACGCCATCATCCTTACCTTCAAAAGCTTGTATAAATTCTATTGTAGTTCCACTACCAACTCCGTAAAAAGAAAAACCATTATTTTCCGAAGAGGCATCCGCAGCACCACCAGAATATTCGATTCTTAAGTATTTTAGTATTCCTGAATTATCGTCAGCGACACTTCCTCCGTAAGGCAAACCTCCAATCTCTGAAGTAGAGGTTGCGTCACCACCAGAAACAGAGTTAATAGGGGCTTTACCTAAAACGATAAGTCCTCCCCAATCACCAGGATTTGGTGTTGCAGAATTTGAAGTGAAAACTATTGGATTTGAGGAAGTGCCTTCTGCCATAATTTTTCCACCTTGCATAATTGCGACATACACATCAGCACCAGTGGTTGCCTTTATAACAGCACCAGGGTTAATGGTAAGTGTAAAGCCATCGGGAACTATCAATGCACTTGTCAAATTATATTCAGTTCCAGTTTCTAAGATAAGGTCTTCACTAAGTGTCCCTCCAATCTCAGAAGAAGTTGGATTGGTTGGCCCAGTTGGATTCCCCCCTTCTTGATTAATAATCACATCTGCAGTATCATCTGCAGCACATCCTACTAAAAATATAGCTACTGTTAAAAAAGCTAAAAGAAATTTGATTGTTTTCATGAGCTAAAATTTAATTTTTTGTTTTTAATTAATTAGAATTTGTATTTGAATTGGAATCCGATATTAAGTCCTCTTTTAAAGTTTGAAAGTGTTATATCACCACCTTCAACCTCTCTGACACGTTCGATATTCGGATTCAAAAGATTTTTAAAACTTGCGTTGAGTTCTATTTTTTCATTAATGTTATTCTTTAAAACGAAGTCTAGCGTAGGAACTCCTTTTTCTATAATATTTCCAAGTTGACCAGAGCCTAAGGCATCAATACGATCAGAGAAATAAGAGAAAACTAAATTGGCAACCGGTTTATAAGAACCAAAAGTTGGTCGATAGCTCAAATCTGCGTTTACTAATAAAGGCGAAGCTCCTTGCAATTGGTCAGAGTCTCTATCGAATGTGGTTGAGAAAATACCGTTACTACCTTTCAAGTCTTGTTTGGTGTAGGTGTATGTTGCGTTTACGCCTGTCGATAATACACTTTGTTCGTCTTCATCAGTGATAAGCGCTTTTCGAACTTCGAATTCGAACCCGAGTACTTGTGCTTGGTCTCCAGTTCTAAAGAAACGTTGCGTTCCTGTGGCATCATTTGCTACAACTAAGTTCACTGGGTCGTTGATTGCTTTGGCAAATGCTGCAACTGAAATAAGTTCGCTTGGTTTAAGAAACCATTCGTACTTGAAATCTATATTGAAGATTCTAGAAAAGGCAGGGTCATTTAGTAAATTCGGATTACCACCAATTCGTTGCGTTACATCTTCATAAACAAAAGGAGCAACTTCCTTAAATTCTGGATTTGATACCGTACTGCTAAATGAAAAACGAAGGTTTTGGTCTTCATTTAAGGCATACTTCACATTCAAACTTGGTAAAAAGAAAAATTCACTAGCAGCTCTTTCTCCAGGATCTGTGGCAGGCAAGTTAATTACATCATAGGTAATATCTTGACTAAAACTTTCTACACGTATCCCTGGAACAACTGATAACTTCTCATTGAACTTATAGACCGCATCGGCATAAAATGAATGTACATCAAGGTTACCTTCATAAGTGTTTTCCAGTTGCCCCGGAAGATTGGTGTTGCCCAATCCGTTTTGAGGATCTAGTCCGTTAAAGACTACAGTATTCCAAACTATTCCAAGGTTTTCTCTTGCGAAAACTTCATCTAAATTTCGGACATCTCCAACCGGTGTATTTGGTTGTATAAAATCGTAACCATATCTAATGTTCTCAAATGTTCTTTGCTTGGTGCGCCCGTTGTAGCCAAAATTAAAGTCTAGTTTTTCAGAAACATTGTACAAAAGATTTATACGAGCATTCAACTCATTATCCTCAATATCTTGAAAGTACCTCTGGTTGTCAAAAGCAATATTGCTAAAGAAAGATGCATTTGTATTTGGGTCATTATCCAATTCTAAATCGAAGCGCTCTACTGAAATACGCTTACGGTCTGGTTGACGTGCTAGAACATTATTGTACCCTACACCCCAATCTAACTTTAGTTTTTCACTTAAAGTACTTGTTCCAATTATCTGATTTACAAAAATCATGTCTTGACTGAACTGTACGTTAGATTGATAGAAACCGCGGTCGGTATCGAGAATTGCATCTCGGTTACTTCCTAAACCTTTAGTTCCAAAGTAAGATACTTCGTCTGTGGCATCGTTGATGAAAAGCGAATTAAATTTTACTTTATGCTTATCATTGATACGATATACAATATTGGCCATTGCCGTGGTATTTCTACTGTACTCATATTCTTCGGAGTTTGGGAACCTTTTCTTTTCAACAGTAGTATAGTCCACAGCAGGACCTTCACGAAATTCGAATGAATTTCCAAAAGAAGCCGTAGCGAATACACTCAATCGAGAGGAATCACCAAAGTTCCAAGACTTTCCGCTAGCGAAACTTCCTGAGATTCCTGTATTTCCTTCTGAAGGAATTGCATCAACGCCGTGAGAAAGTAATACTGCATACGGATTATTCTGATATCTATTGTAAAAACCAAAATACCCTGTTCCTTCGCTTTTTACGAAATCTGTTCCTAAGGCATTTGTATTTACAGTAGTTCCTAAGTTAATATCAAGAAAGAATTCGCCAGTATGTTCTTTGGCAGTGATATCAACGTTTCCTGCTGCGAAATCCCCGTAGAAATTAGCTGCATAGGTTTTACTAACACCAACGTTTTGAATAACATCAGAGGAGAACAGATTCAGGTCTATGTTCTTTTTTTCGATGTTGTTTGATGGTACTGGAAGTCCGTTATATGTTGTATTGAGGTATCTGTCGCCAAGACCTCTAACATATACATTGCCGCCACCTTCTTGTTTTGAAACACCGGAAATTTTGTTTACCGCTGCAGCGGCATCGCTAATTCCTTTAAAGGACAATTCTTGTGCGCCAATACTTTCTTTGACGATGTTTGCTGATTTTTGTTCTAACAATAATGCAACTTCAGATTCTTTTTTAGTAGTCCCTACGCCCACAAACTCATCAAGTTGAACACCAGCAGCTGACGTCATTCCAACATCTACGGTGGTTGATTTTCCAGCTTCAACAACGACATTAATTTTGGTTATGGTTTCATAGCCTAAAAAGCTATAGATAACGGTATAGGTTCCGGCTTCTAAATCTGTAATCTCGTAAAGGCCGTCAAAATCTGACGTGGTTCCTTTAGTTGTTCCTTCAATCAAAATATTTGCAAACGCAAGGGGGTCGTTGTTAAAGTCTTTGTCTGTTAATTTTCCCACAATACTTCCTGTTTCTTGTGCTGTTACTAGTACGGTGGCCAGAAAGAGTAGACCAAATGCTAATTTTCTCATTTGAATTTTACTATGTTTGATTTTAAATACCGCTGCAAAAAAACTACACCATTGTAAAAGTCGAGTTACCCGTATGTTAAAGATGTATTGTAAAAGCGTTATTTAAACGTTACCACATTAAGGGAATGTTAAGCAGTTTTTCATTAACCTATTGTCTATCGGAAATACCCAAAACCTGTATCTTGCAAGTCGATTAAATGAACACTATGAACTGGGAACAATTACTTTCCTTAAAAAGATATGGAGACACAACCAAAAGACTGCGTAAAGAGCAAGATGAAACGCGTTTGGGTTTTGAGGTTGATTATGATAGAATAATTTTTTCTTCGGCCTTTAGAAGCTTGCAGGATAAGACTCAGGTGGTGCCCATGCCAATAACAGTTGGTTCACGGAAAGAGTTTGTACATACACGCTTAACACATAGTCTAGAAGTTTCTGTGGTAGGGCGAAGTTTGGGTCGTATTGCAGGGAAAATGTTATTAGAGAAATATCTAATCCTAAAAGAAGAGCATGGCTATCAATTTAATGACTTTGGAGCTATTGTTGCCGCAGCATCTTTAGCACATGATATTGGCAATCCACCTTTTGGACATAGTGGTGAAAAAGCTATTGGAACTTATTTTAAATCTGGTAAAGGGCAAAAATATAAAGAACAACTTGCCGCTAAAGAATATCAAGATTTAATAGATTTTGAAGGAAATGCAAACGGATTTAAACTTTTAAATGAATCTAGGAACGGTGTTGAAGGAGGAGTGCGATTAAGCTACGCAACTTTGGGTGCTTTTATGAAATACCCTAAAGAGTCTTTACCTAAAAAGCCATCTAAAAATATAATTGACAAGAAATTTGGGTTTTTTCAATCAGAAAAGGAGTTCTTTTTAGATGTAGTTTCTGAATTGGGTTTAAAGAAAAATGATAACAATCCTGAGATTGGATATTATCGTCATCCATTGACTTTTTTGGTAGAAGCAGCTGATGATATTTGTTATACTATAATTGATTTTGAAGACGGAATAAACCTTGGTTTAATCCCTGAAGAATATGCGTTGGAGTATTTAATTAAGTTGGTAAAAGATACTATCAATACAAAAAAATACCAAGCTATGAGTTCCATGAGTGATAGGTTAAGCTATCTTCGAGCTCTTGCGATTAGTACATTAATAAAAGACGCTGCTCGTATTTTTGAAGAAAACGAAGCCGAAATTCTTCAAGGTAATTTTGATACTGCTTTACTTGACAAAAGCGCTTATAAAGCTCAGATTGCTGATATTATTAATCTAAGTGTTGAAAAGATTTATAGGTCTCCCGAAGTGTTGGAAAAAGAACTGGCCGGGTATAAGATTATCTCAGATATATTAGAAGTTTATACAACAGCTTTAGTCAACAGAAAGGAAAATAGGGAAACTAGTTATGATAAATTACTTATTCGGTCATTGCCTGAAAAATATCAAAAAGCAGACATTTCTATCTACAATATTCTATTAAATACAAGTTGTTTTGTTGCTAGTCTTTCAGATAGTGCGGCGGTTTACATTCACAATAAGTTAATGGGTAAACAATTGTAATTTTTAGACTTAAAATGAATAATTAAAACCTACGCCTAAAAATTGTTTAAATTGAATTCTTGGCTCTCCTGGGTTTGTTATGGTTCCATCACTCGCAACAACTTCATCAAACTTAATGTCATCGTCATAGATAAGATGCGTGCCAATATTAGCTTTTACGTTTTCATTTACGGTAAATGTGAAGGCTAGTTCCCAGTCAACATCTACATTACCAAAACTTCTTAAGTAGTCTGTGTATAGATTAATACGGTGATTCATGACAATGTTTTTAAAAACTTCTTTTTCCCATGTATTGGTAATTAGAAAACCAATTTCCATAAAAATTGATTTTCCACTATCTACACCAAATGCACCTTGTCGTGAGAGATTATCATCCAATACAAAAGTTGCTTTTTGAGTAAAAGGCGATATGTAAAGGTTGAATTTTTTTCCTTCAGGAATGTATGAAGTACCAGCACCTAAAAATAGATACCCTGGCGCCATAAATCTTGAAATTGGACTTGTCCTGTCTGGATACTTAAACCCATTTGAAAATTGTGTATTAAAATTTAGTTTTACGGAGTAGTACCAATTGGTTAAGGTGTCTTTTCGATACCCAAAAGTGGAAGCCAGCCTAATAAAATCGTCTGTTTTTCTGAGCTTTCTACCCTCCTGGGCATTTAAACCATAACGTAGGCGAAGTTCATTTTCCCAATTGATATATCGGAATTTATAATTTCTAACAAAGCTTAAATTACCTAAAGCAGAAACCGAATTATCACCACCAGCATTCCAGTTTATAAAAGCAACTTCATTAATGTTTATACCGAAGTCATTTTTATTATCCCAAAAAGAAGTGGGCACAAACTTTTTAGGTTTTTTTAATAGAGGTTTTGTTTTATTAAAAGAATATTTTGGACTTGTAAGTTTTACACCACGTAAAATATTTTTAATCTTTTTTTGCTCCCAACGTATTAGAATAGTGTCTGGCGTTGAAGTTTTTTCTGCTTGAGCATCTTGAGCTAAACAGGGAGTTATGCCTAAAAGGAAAATAAAAAGAGGTATAAATTTTTTATAGAACGCTCCCAAGATATTCTTTAATTGCTTTAGCATTTAGATTACAAATATCATATAATTCTGCAATAGTTCCTTGTCCAATAAAGCTATCTTCAATAGCAAAAATTTTAATAATTCCTTTAAAGTTAGCAGTATTAGCTTGCTCTAGAATAGCACTTCCAAAACCACCAATTCTGCATCCGTCTTCAACAGTAACTATATGCTTGTAATTTTTAAATATTTTATCAAGTAAATCACTATCTAAGGGTTTGGCAAAACGCATATCATAATGCGCAATTTTATCAGAATCTTTAATTTCTGTAATAGCTTTTTGAGCTTCATTTCCAATATGTCCAAGAGATAATATGGCAATTTCAGTTCCCTTTTTAAGTTCTCTTCCTGTACCTATTTCAATTTCCCTAAAGGCTTGTTTCCAATCTATGGTTACGCCTCTGCCTCTTGGATAACGAATCGCTATAGGGTGCTCTAATCCTTTTTGAGCAGTGTACATAATGTTCCTAAGTTCAACTTCATCCATTGGAGAAAATATGATGAGGTTAGGAATACATTGTAAATAAGCTAAATCGAAAACACCATGATGTGTAGGGCCGTCTTGCCCTACCAAACCAGCTCTATCTAAACAGAAAACAACAGGCAAGTTTTGCAAAGCCACGTCGTGTATTACTTGGTCATATGCTCTTTGTAGAAATGTTGAATAGACATTACAAAACGGAATCAATCCTTCAGAAGCCATACCAGCCGCTAAAGTAACCGCATGTTGTTCTGCAATACCAACATCAAAAGCTCTTTCAGGAATTTCTTCCATCATAAATTTTAAAGAACTCCCGGTTGGCATGGCTGGTGTTATGCCTATAATTTTTTTGTTCTTTTTTGCTAACTCTACTATAGTATGTCCAAATACATCTTGGTATTTAGGAGGCAAATTTAATGACGCCTTTTTTTTGAGTTCTCCTGTTTCTTTATCAAATTTCCCTGGGGCATGGTAAATTACTTGATTCTCTTCCGCTTGTTTTAATCCTTTTCCTTTTGTAGTTATTACATGTAATAATCGGGGTCCTTTAACAGACTTAAGACGTTCTAATTCTTCTAACAAAACAGGTAGGTCATGTCCATCAATAGGTCCAGAATAATTTAGATTTAGGCATTCAAAAATATTTTCATCTTTTGCCGTCCCTTTTTTTACATTGGTTAAATACTTTTTTAAAGCCCCAACGCTTGGATCAATACCTATTGCATTATCATTTAGAATAATAAGTACGTTAGCATTTGTTACTCCTAGATGATTTAGTCCTTCAAATGCCATTCCACTCGCTATAGATGCATCACCTATTACTGCAATATGTTGTTTTTTTAAATCGCCTTTTAATTGGGAAG
>CAYTRI010000010.1:3430-30165 GCA_964440105.1 uncultured Flavobacteriaceae bacterium | reverse complement strand
AATCTTCGCATTTATCTAAAATTTCGACAATAATAACTACAAATAAGTTTAAGATTAGAACTCTTAAGATAAAGTTTTATCGAAAACTAATGTTCCTAGCCTTGGTTTTTTGGTTACAAGAACCTTTTCTATGTACCTTGTGTTATTAAAATATGGTCAAGATATGACACAAGTTTTTTGCATTGGAGAACTATTAATCGATTTTGTTGCTGAAAATCAAGGTAGTGATCTTTCAAAAGCCCTCAATTTTACAAAAAAAGCAGGAGGTGCTCCTGCTAATGTTGCTTGTGCAATTGCTAAATTGGGTGGGAAAAGTTCTTTTATAGGCTGCGTGGGCAAAGACCCTTTTGGTAGTTTCCTTTTAGATGTTTTAAAAAACGAAAGTGTAGACATTTCAATGGCGCAACGTTCAGAAACATTTACCACACTTGCTTTTGTTTCTATTGCAGAAGACGGTGAGCGGGATTTTGTTTTTGATCGAGGAGCAGATGAAAAATTAAAATATGACCCTTCTATAAAATCTGAGTTTAAAAAAAATATTCTTCATTTTGGTGCCGCTACTGCGCTACTCGGAGGCTCTCTAGAAAAAGCCTATGGGCATTACCTTTTTGACGGCCTTTGTAACGAATCCTTTATAGCTTTTGATCCTAATTATAGAAGTGATCTTTGGAAAGACAACCAAGAGACATTTATAAAAAAATGTTTGCCTTTTGTTGAAAAATCGCACCTCTGTAAATTTAGTTTAGAGGAAGCTTTGCTTTTGTCAGGAAAAGAAAATGTGGAAGATGCTTGTGCTTTTTTACATGAGGTTGGCACTGAAATTATTACCATAACTTTAGGCAAGGACGGAACTTTTGTAAGTACTAAAACAATTAAAAAAACTGTGCCTAGTATTCCCGTCTCTCCAGTAGACACTACAGGTGCTGGGGACGCTTTTATTGGCTGTCTATTATATCAAATTGCAGCACTCCCAAGCTTTGAAACGATTTTTAATGATGACGAGAGTTTGTTGAAAATGGTTGAAAAAGCAAATAAAGCAGGTGCCATAACTACTACAAAATTTGGAGCTATTGTCGCCTTACCAGATTTACAACAATTAGAAGCGTAAAATGAATCAAGCTGCATTACACAAACTACTTTCTTCAAAAAAAGAAAAGCAAAGTTTAGACGAGTTGTTTGAATTACGCTTGGTTACCAACCTAACTTTAATAAAGGATTTATTCTTCTCTTTATATCCAGAAGAACACTATTCCAATTCATTTCAAAAATTACTAAAGCAACTTCCCAAACTATTTAAAACAAGGGATGAAAATTTAAAACAACAGGATATTGATAGGCTACAAAAAGGCAATTGGTATCAATCAGAGCAACTAGTTGGCACGCAATTATATGTAGACCATTTCAACAAAGATTTAAAGGGTTTACAAGAAAAACTGCCTTATTTTGAAGATTTAGGCATTAATTTTTTGCACCTAATGCCGCTTACCACTAGGCCTAAAGGAGAAAGTGATGGTGGTTACGCGGTTAATAGTTACACCCAAATAGATAAGAAATATGGTACGCAAAAAGATTTTAAAGACTTAGCTGCGCAATTACGTAAAAAAGAGATGTATGTAATGCTCGATTTTGTTGTAAACCATACCTCTAATGAATATCCATGGGCTAAAAAAGCCATGGCAGGCAACAAAAAGTATCAGGAATACTATTACACCTATACCGACCGCAAAATACCTGATGAGTTCGAAAAGAATCTTCCAGAAATATTTCCGGAGACAGCTCCTGGGAATTACACCTTTGTACCCGAAATGAACAAATGGGTAATGACCTGTTTTAATACCTATCAGTGGGATTTAAATTATACCAATCCAGACGTATTTATAGAAATGCTTACCAATTTGGTAAACCTTGTAAATCTTGGGGTAGATGTTGTTCGTTTTGATGCTTTAGCTTTTCTGTGGAAAAAGATGGGAACTATTTCTCAAAACCTTCCTGAAGCTCATGCGTTAACATCGCTATTTAGAATGTGCTTACAAGTTGTAGCACCTGGCACAATTTTATTAGCTGAAGCTATAGTAGCCCCAAGAAATATTATAAAGTATTTTGGCGAAGACAATAGAACGGGTAATGAATGTGAAGTTGCATATAACGCATCTTTAATGGCACTATTGTGGAATTCAATAGCCACTAAAGAGACTTCGTTATTGTACGAAAGTATCACTAACATTCCGCAAAAACCTAAAGATTGCACCTGGATAAACTATATAAGATGCCATGATGATATTGGTCTTGGTTTAGATGACCGTTTTATCCAAGAACAGGGTTGGAATCCGCAAGACCACCGAAAATTTTTGCTCGATTACTATTGCCAAAAACTAGATTGGTCACCTGCAAAGGGAATGCTCTTTATGTATAACCCAAAAACAGGAGATGGCAGAATAACTGGTAGTGCAGCTTCTTTACTAGGCCTAGAAAAAGGGCTTGAAGAAAATGATACTAATTTAATAGCACAATCTGTAGCTAAAATTATAATGCTGCATGGTATTATTTTAGCTTTTGGAGGAATTCCGTTGATTTATGCTGGTGATGAAATCGCTACTTTAAATGATTATTCTTTTCTAAAAGATAAAACCAAGAAAGATGACAATAGGTGGGTAAATCGTCCTTACCAAGATTGGAATGTTATTGCTGCGTTAGAGAAAAAAGACACGCCACAGGCTAAAGTATTTTTTGCGTTAAAAAATATGATTGCACTGCGTAAAAAACATCCATTCTTTGCTGATGAAAATAATATTGAACTTCACTACACAAACAACCATCATGTTTTAGTCTTTGAAAGAAAAAGAGAAAAAGAAGATGGCCTTCTGGCTATTTGTAATTTTAATGATACTCCTGAAGTAATAGATGGAGGGCTTCTAGAAAAACTTGGATATCTAAAAAATCAAGAGTTTAGAGATTTAATAACTGCCAAAAAGACCAAATTAAATAGTGGGTTTTTAGAAATTGACCCTTATCAATTATTATGGTTGAAAAAATAATATTTTATTAAATTACTCTAAAATTGAACTAAAACAAACTAGTTTGTTTATCCTTACGTTGTAGTGCATTTGACCAAATCGAGATGAAAATTAAAATCCTTTGTATTTTTCTAATTCTATTTACCGCTTGTAAAAGAACGGACAACTTTTATGAATTGGAAAGATTTTTTGAAACTGATAAAGAACTATATAGAATTGGAGAGGAATTTGGATTAACTGTAATCTTAAAACCTAAAAAAAAGGAAAAAGAGATTCGTTTGTTCAAGAACTTTAAAAATCTTGAAATTTGGTTTGAGCAATATAGAGGAACTATTAAAAACAAGTTTTCAAAACATACTTCAAAAAATTTGGCTGATACTGAAATAGAAACATACACTATTAGCCCTGAAAAACCATTTAGGAAAACCTTCATCGGAAAAATTAATGGGAATGATGATTTAGTAATTTTAAAAATTCCAGAGTTAGATTTTGAAACCTCAATAATTAAAAACAAAAATGGAGTAACTAAAATTAGAATTCACGGAATCTGTAACCCAATAAATCCTGAAATTGGAGCATCACTGGAGGAATATATTAACGTGAAAGACATAACGATTGAATAAAAAACGCACTACAACAATGTATAACCGCAATTACGGCGGATTCGACTACGTCCGAATCCACTCGGAATTGCTAAAGTCAGTGCTAAACCGAAAATTAACGCATATTAACCCGTAACTGACGGTTATACGAGACCGTTGGCAACAATTATGATAGAAAATAAAATTCACTTAATTAGTGAATTTTTTTATTTATTTGTACCTTTGCACTATGGTAAAAGAAAGTTATGAAAATAAACTTCGAGAAAGACTATCTAGAGGAGCTCTATGAAAACGGAAAGGCTCGAAGCAAAAAACATAGGTTTCAACCAAGCGTTATCAAAAAGTATATACAAACAATAGATAAATTAAGAGTTGCAAAAAATACGGAAGAGTTATATCCCATTAAAAGTTTGAACTATGAACGACTTATTGGCGATAAGAAAGGATTGGAATCTGTTCGAGTGGATAACAAGTATCGAATAGAATTTCTAACTACACTAGAAGGAGAAGAACCTAATAGTATTACAATATGCTCTATTATTGAATTGGGTAATCACTACAAGTAAATACTGGGAAAGATGGCAACAAACAAAGTTTTAACACCCGCGCAAGCGACACACCCTGGAGTTTTAATTAAAGATGAATTAGACGCAACACCTGACTTAAACCAAAGGAAACTGGCAAAGGAATTAGGGGTGCAACCTTCATTTTTAAATGAAATAATTAAAGGAAAAAGACCGGTAACCGCAGACATTGCAATTTTATTAGAAAAAATATTGGGCGTTTCAGCGGACTATTGGATGAAGTTTCAGTCTCAATATGAGATTGACAAGGCAAGAGTTAAACAAAAAAACATAAGGAAAGTTAAGAATATCGAATTATGGAGCATTATAAAAGAATATGTTCCTGTTCGATATTTTAAAAAACAAAATTACTTAAATGATGACATTGAAAGAGATATAAAAACTATAAAAAATATTTATGCTGTAGAAACTATTGATGGTCTAGTATCCGCTTTCTCCAAAGATAAATTCGCATATTATCGTAAATCAGAAAAATTAAAGATTGACGATAAAAACATGTTTGCTTGGAGTTCTTTAGCTCAATACGAAGCTAAAAATCAAAAAACGAACACTTTTAATTTTGACAATTTAAATCAACTCTGTTTAAATCTAAATAACATATTCTACGAAAACTCTGGAACACCTGATAGAGTTAAAGCCGTACTCAATCAATTTGGAATTAAAATGCTACTAATTGATAAACTGGAAAAAACACCTATTGATGGATTTTCATTTTGGTCTGATAAAAACCCTGCTATTGCCTTAACATTGAGATATAATCGGATTGACAATTTTGCATTTACAATTATGCATGAAATTGGACATATTGATTTGCACTTGCGAAATGATAAGGAAAGAAAATTTATGGATTTGACTAGAAAACAGAATTTAAATAAATGTGAAACCGAAGCAGATAATTACGCTCAGGAAAAACTAATTTCTAAAGGCATATGGCAAGATATTTTAGAAAATCATCTTCCATTAAATGATGAAAAAATTAAAGCCCTAGGTAATAGACATAGAATTAATCCCGCTATCCTTCTGGGCAGAGTTTGTTATGAAATGGATTATTACGCAATGAAAACCACGATTGACAAAAAAATGAAATAACTGTTGCAAACATAACCTATAAACAATACGGGCTTGGGACTTAACCGAATGGTCTGCCTATATTTATAATGTCACTAAATCTTTGGGATTTCGCTCTGGACAGGAAAAAATAAATCAAAAACAAAAAGCTTTAGCTACGTCGGCAGACGGAAACGAAAAGTTTACTTGCCACCCTACTTCTCATAATCAAGACCGTTAGTGCCCAATTAAAAAATTCTGTTTTATAATACAATTCAGGTTAAATGATTGTATTTTTGATAGCATCAAATGATACTATCACGAATGAAACCACCTTACCAAATAACTCCCAAAATATTAAGCTTAATAACTTCTATTTCGGAAAAAATTGGTGAAGTAAATGCAACTTTTTTAAATAGACCGTCTCCTAAATTAAGAAAGCAAAATAAAATTAAAACAATCCATTCTTCACTAAAAATAGAAGGAAACACATTAACCGAAGAACAAATAACAGCACTACTCGAAAATAAAAGAATTATTGGTCCAAAAAAGGATATTATCGAGGTTTTGAATGCCATTGAAGTTTATGAAAACCTAAAAAATTACAATCCAAGTAACAAGAGGTCGTTTTTAAAAGCACATAAAGATTTAATGACAAATCTTAT
This sequence comes from uncultured Flavobacteriaceae bacterium, assembly GCA_964440105.1. Lineage (GTDB taxonomy): Bacteria > Bacteroidota > Bacteroidia > Flavobacteriales > Flavobacteriaceae > Croceitalea. The sequence continues at coordinate 24,253 of CAYTRI010000010.1, read as the reverse complement.
TGAAGAACCTGGCAAATATAGAACGCAAAGTGTTGGAATTGTTAAAGGCTCGAAAGTAGAACATTTAGCTCCACCTTTTGATAAGGTTCCTTTTTTAATGAATGACTTATTTGAATATTTAAAAAAATCTAAAGAGATTGAATTAATAAAAAGTTGTGTTTTTCATTATGAAATGGAATTTATTCATCCTTTTTTAGATGGAAATGGCAGAATGGGAAGATTATGGCAAACTCTAGTTCTAATGGAAAAGTATCCTGTTTTTGAGTTTTTACCATTCGAAACCTTAATTAGCAACGACCAAGTCAATTATTATAAAGCTTTGGCTGAAAGCGATAAATCTGGAAAATCAACTACGTTTATTGAATATATGCTCAACGTAATTAACATTTCAATAAGTGAATTATTAGATTTCAATAATAGAACCCTAAGTGAACAAGATAGGCTAGAATATTATATCTCCTTGAATAAAACTGAATTTACAAGAAAAGATTATATGAATGTTTTTAAAGATATTTCTTCTGCGACAGCAAGTAGGGATCTAAAAAAAGGAGCTGAACTAGGCCTATTTGAAAAAATTGGAGAAAAGAACAAAACAATGTACCGTTTAAAATAACTGGGTACAACATAGATGTGTAACTACTACCCTTAACTATACCTCACTTTTCTTAATACCCGAAGTGATTCTTTTAAAGACAAGTAAACTTTTCTATCAGTTTTCTTTACTAAGGCACGAGAATTTTCCATTTGTTCTTTTGCTTCTTCAAAACCATTTAAATAACAAATTAAATAGGTGTCTGGCAAATGATTTAAATCTTCTAGTTCGGAAGAGTTTAGTTGAATCCCTTTTTCTAATTTTCTAATCAGTGCATTATTCGTGTTTAAAATATGATGCAAAGTCTTTTTGTCGTATTGTGGGGGTTCAAAAACTAGGTTGCTATTTATACTATACTTTCCATTCTCAGAAAAAGTGATGGTAACTTCTTCCAGCGGGTAATATTTTTGCTGTTTCCCTAATCCCAATTGCACATATTCTAGCGTGGTAAAAGAGTCTTCGTCATAAGAAATGGTAATCTCGTCTAGCGCAGAATAGAACAGTTTTACCTGCTCATTTATCAATTCAATATCTACACGAGAATAATAAATATCGTCTCCCACTTTTTTTTGATTCCCAGCCCAACAAAGCACAAACTGCTCTTTAAATACCTTATAATTACTGGTTAAATCTGCATGTCGATTATTTATAAAATCGATTACACCATCTAAGGTTAACTCAATATTATTGCGAGCATGTTGCTCTATGGTAGCAACTTTTTCAGAATTAATATCTTCTAACTTAATATCAAAGGCCTTTGGTAAGCTTATACTCCCTTCCCTAAAGAAAACAGCACCTCCGTAATACTTCCAAATATTCTTTCTTAGCGCACAAACTTTACCGTTAGAAGTAATTGTAACCAAGCCAACTACTTTCCCTTCTTCTAAATGCGGAAAGGGAATATTCTCGTATGCAATTTTTGGAGGATTATCTAGATATGCATTGACCAGATTCTGAATTTTACTATCATCAAAAAAGTCTACCCCAACAATCTTGTTGTCTTCATCCTCCACCCCAACCACAATAAATGAATTGTTTTTAGGATTGCTGTTCGCTAGTGCGCAAACATGCTTTAAAAATTTAGCTTTGCCTTCTTTTTCGCCAATAGCTATAAAACGTTTCTTGTCATAAAAACTGTTCTCGTCATTATGAGCAAGAAGGTTTTTTACAAGAAGACGTTTGTTAATCATGATGTCTTAGTTACGAGTTATTAAGTTGAAAGTTGCGGGGTTACTAATCCTAGCTTAAATTATTCCGTTGTGCAATTTGATGAAATTCGTCAATTCGAGTGAAATTTGCGATTGGAAATGAGTAAATTTTGTATAGAGAACAAGAATTTCTCATCTAAATTAGTTCTCGATACAATTTTTCGTGCCTCAAAATCACTCGAACTGACGTTTAATTATATTTTGACCACTTCCCTTAACCCGCAACCTAAAACTCGAAATTATGTTCTCTTAACTATAGTGCTACTTGCTTGTGCGGTGCACATTACAACTAAATCCGCAATATTTACATGATACGGTCTGGTTACCACAAAGTGTATGATATCTGCAATATCTTCTGGTTTTAAAGCCTGAAATCCTTGATACACTTTTTCTGCTCTATCTGTGTCTCCTTTAAAACGAACTTCGCTAAACTCAGTTTCTACCAAACCTGGGTTTATGGCGCCTACACGAATTCCGTATTCATTTAAATCTAATCGCATGCCTTGGTTAATTGCATCCACAGCATGTTTTGATGCGCAATACACATTCCCTTTAGGGTAAACTTCCTTTCCAGCAGTAGAACCTATATTTATAATGTGCCCTGATTCGCGCTTAACCATTTGAGGAATAACTGCTTTAGAAACATAAAGCAATCCTTTTACGTTGATGTCGAGCATAGCATCCCAGTCTTCTATACTACCCTCATCTACCTTATCTAGTCCATGGGCGTTTCCAGCATTATTTATTAAAATGTCTATTTGAGCGAATTCCGCAGGTAAGGATTCAAATTGCTCAAAAACTAGTTTCTTATCTCTAACATCAAAGTTTAAAGTAGTTACCCCCGTTTGAGCACCTAACTCTTTTTTTAGCTGATCTAGTCGTTCTTGCCGACGTCCACAAAGAATTAAACGAAAACCGTTTTTAGCAAAAAGTTCTGCTGTAGCTTTTCCTATTCCACTTGTTGCTCCTGTAATAAGTACTGTAGCCCCCTCTTGCTCCCCCAAAGGGTAAGAATTCTTACTCTTAGTATTCATAATAATTGTTCATTATTTAAATCGTTTCTAAGTTCCTCTCCCCTTGGGGAGGTTAGGAGGGGTCTTAAGGCACTTGTTCTCCTTTACTTGCCTCTAACAAAATAAACCAGTCTTGTAATTCTAAATTAATATGCACAGCTTCTAATGAATCCCTTAATCTTTCTTTCTTTGTAGTTCCAACAACGGGGAAAACCTTTGCCGGATGATACATGATAAAGGCTAAAAGAAGTTGGCTTGCATCTGCTTCATATTTACTTTCTAGATTTTTTAAAGCATTTGTAATCCGAGTGTTTTGCTCATTCTTTTCTTTAAAATAACTACCTAGTGGACTCCAAGCCATGGCAACTCTGTTTTTAGCAATGCAATCATCAAAAGTGCCATCATACATAGGGTTATCATGTGTAAGCGAGAACTCAACCTGGTTTGTAGAAACCGATATTTTGGTTTCTAATAGTGCTATTTGCGAAGGTGAAAAATTAGAGACTCCAAATTCTTTTATTTTTCCATCAGCTTTTAACTTTTGAATGGCTTTAGCAATTTCTTCAGCCTGCATTAATGGGCTGGGACGGTGTATTAATAACAGATCTAGATACTCTGTTTGTAATTTTTTAAGTGACTGTTCTGCAGACCAAATAATGTAATCTGAATCATACTGGTAATGAGCCACTTTATTGTCACGTCCATTGGTCATTTGAATTCCGCATTTGCTTATTAATTGAATTTTAGAGCGGTCTATTCCGCTTTCATTAAAAGCATTCCCAAAAGCCTCTTCAGTGCCATAATCTCCATAAATATCTGCGTGATCAAAAGTGGTAATTCCAATTTCTAAGCAGTAATTCATTAAATCTGCCATCTGAGTTTTTGAAAGTTGTTTTCCCCAACCTCCCCAAGTCATCGTTCCGGCAATTATTTTTGAGTATAAATTAGTTTCTTGCATATCGCGTGAATTTATAAAATATATCCCTTAAACTCTTCATAAAACTTAAGGTTTCAAAGTTTTTTTAACCAATAATTAACAGGCGAATTTTAAATAAATTTTCATTTTGCACTCTGTTAAAATCCGTAATTACAATTTAAGTAATCATATAGCTAGATATGGAAGAAAATACTACGATAGACATTAGCGCCGTGAACGAGAAAATTGCTAAAGAAAGCGCTTTTATAGACCTACTTACAACAGAGATGAATAAAGCTATTGTAGGTCAAAATCACATGATTGAGCGATTGCTCATCGGTTTATTAGGTCAAGGGCATATTTTATTAGAAGGTGTTCCAGGTCTTGCAAAGACTTTAGCTATTAATACGTTAGCTAAAGCAGTTAAAGGCAGTTTTAGTAGAATACAATTTACACCAGACCTTTTACCTGCAGATGTTGTTGGTACTATGATTTACAATATTAAAGAGAACGATTTCTCTATTAAAAAAGGCCCAATCTTTGCCAACTTTGTTCTTGCAGATGAAATTAACCGTGCACCTGCCAAAGTTCAATCTGCCTTGCTAGAAGCAATGCAGGAAAAGCAAGTTACTATTGGGGATACAACTTTTAAACTAACACCTCCATTTTTAGTAATGGCAACTCAAAACCCAGTGGAACAGGAAGGAACTTACCCTCTGCCAGAAGCTCAGGTTGACCGTTTTATGTTGAAAACAGTTATTGATTATCCAAAACTGAACGAAGAACAATTAATAATTCGTCAAAACTTAAAAGGTAGTACCGAAGCCATTAAGCCTGTTGTTACCCTTAAGCAAATTCTTAGCGCACAAGAGGCTGTTCGTGAGGTTTACATGGATGAAAAAATAGAAAAATATATTCTTGATATTGTATTCGCTACACGCTATCCAGAAAAATACAATCTTGAACATTTAAAACCCCTTATCAGTTTTGGTGCTTCTCCAAGAGGAAGTATCAACCTTGCCAATGCTTCAAAATGTTATGCTTTTATAAAACGAAGAGGGTATGTAATTCCGGAGGATGTTCGGGCTGTAGTGCATGATGTGCTTCGCCATAGAATTGGAATTACCTATGAGGCTGAAGCGGAGAATATCACTTCAGAAGAAATCATTAATAAGATTGTAAACGAGGTTGAGGTGCCTTAAAAAGCCCCCTAGCTCCCAAAGGAGGGATTTTCTAGAGGCTTAATAATCAGCTTTAACTCATTTTATGATAATTAGTTTAAACCGGACAATTTTAACACAAACTAACTAGTTCCCCCTTTGGGGGCTAGGGGGCTTTATGAATACAAAAGAGCTACTAAAAAAAGTACGGAAGATTGAGATTAAGACACGTAGGTTGTCTGATCATATCTTTGGAGGTGAATATCACTCTACCTTTAAAGGTCGCGGTATGACTTTTAGTGAAGTACGCCAATACCAATTTGGTGATGATATACGCTCCATAGATTGGAATGTTACTGCCCGTTACAACGAACCATATGTAAAAGTTTTTGAAGAAGAGCGCGAATTGACCATGATGCTTATGGTTGATGTTAGTGGGTCTGAACTTTTTGCAACTACCAACCAGTTTAAAAAAGATGTCCTTACAGAAATTTCTGCAACTCTTGCTTTTTCAGCTATGCAGAATAATGATAAAGTTGGACTAATTCTTTTTTCTGATGAAGTGGAACTTTTTATTCCTCCAAAAAAGGGGAAAAGTCATGTACTTAGAATTATTCGTGAGTTATTAGAGTTTAAGCCACAGAGTAAGGAAACAAATATTGGTGAAGCGCTTAAGTTTCTAACCAATGTAATGAAGAAAAAAGCGATTGTCTTTGTTCTGTCTGATTTTATTGCAGATGACTATGACAATACCTTGCGTATTGTTGGTAACAAACATGATGTTACTGGTATTCGGGTTTATGATGAAAAAGAAGAATTCATTCCAAATTTGGGAATGATTCAAGTAGAAGACACCGAAACTGGTGGAGTTAAACTAGTAAACACCAGCTCTAAAAAAGTACGTCATGAGTATTGGCGTTACCACTTGGAAAAAGTAGATTATTTTAATAATGCTTTTACAAAATCTGGTAGTGGTGTAATTGATTGTAGAGTTGATGAAAGCTATGTAAAAAAATTACTTGGCTATTTTAAACGCAGAGGATAAATGAAAGTAGGAGGTTTAAGGTTTAAGGTTAAAAGTTGCTATACTGCCTGTAGGGTAATGGCAATACTGTGCTTTTTTCTTTCCTCATCTTTTGGTTTTTCTCAGAATAACTCAAAAGTTTCAGCAGAAATAGATACTGCTGCCATAAAAATCGGTGAGCAGATTCAGTATAAAATTACTGTAGAAACAGATTCTTTGAACCTAGTCTATTTTCCAGAAGACCAAACTTTCTCACCTGTAGAAATGGTTGAGGCTTTGAAAATAGACACTACTAAAAACAAAGATAGAGTTACCCTGCAACGTATTTATGCACTTACGCAGTTTGATAGCGGAGCGTATACAATTCCACCTCAGCGAATAGCAATAAATGAAGAACCTTTTTTTACAGATTCTTTTAAAATTAGAGTGGGTGATGTCGCAGTAGATACTACTAAACAAAAATTGTTTGACATTAAACCACTTATTGAGGTAGAAAAAAGCAATGCCAAAATCTGGAAAATTGCACTTCTCGTTTTATTAGGCTTATTAATTATTGGCGGATTAGTTTACTGGTTTTTCCTTAGAAAAAAACCCTTAACAGAAGAAGAAAAAGTTTCGCTACTTCCACCTTATGACCGTGCCCTTTTACAATTAAAAGAATTAGAGAATTCCAGATATCTTATCCAAGATGAGTACAAAAAATACTATTCTGAACTAACAGCTATTGTACGTTCTTATTTAGAGGAAGATGCCAATGTCTCCGCCTTAGAAAGTACTACTGATCAGTTAATTGATAAACTGGGGCTTTTAAAAGATGCAGGAGAACTTACCATTGAAGATGAAACGATTAATCAATTCAAAAAAGTATTACAAACTGCTGATTTGGTAAAATTTGCTAAATCCAAACCTCCTACCTCTGTTGCAGAACAGGATAGAGCCCTTGTAGAAAATATAGTAGTAAAAACTAAAGAGGCGTTACCAGAACCTACAGAAGAAGAATTATTACAGAATGAAGCTTACTTAGAGGAGTTAGCAAAGAAAAAACAACGTAAACGCATCTATATTGCTGCAGCAGTTTTTGGTGGGTTAGTCTTAATTGGCGGTGGGGTTTCTCTTGCTTATTTTGGTTTTAAAACGGTTAAAGACACTGTTTTTGGGTATCCTACCAAAGACTTATTAGAAGGAGAATGGGTGACAAGCTCTTATGGTTTTCCTCCTGTCGAGATAGAAACACCAGAAGTATTATTAAGGAATACAGAATCATTACCCCAAGAAGCCCAAGAAAATCTTAAAGAGGTTCATCTCTTTACTTACGGAAGTATGTTAGGTCAATTTTCCATAAATACTAGTTCTGCACTTTTTAAAGAAGAAGTAGAAGCGAATTTTGAAGGAGCATTATCCAGTGCTTTGGCTGCATTTGAAGCTAAGGGCTTAAAAAATATTATTCCTAAACAGGAAGATTTTGTTACAAAGTCTGGAGTAAAAGGATTAAAAACCTACGGTTCTGGGCAGTACCAAGACCCTATTTCTAAAGACAAAAAGAAATTAAAATATACCATACTTCTTTTTGGAGGAAAGGGTTTTATGCAACAAGTGTATATGACTTGGGAAGAAGGTGATGAATATGCAGAAAAGATTGTTGAACGAATATTAGCCTCGGTTGATGTAAAAACGCAAGCTTAATGTTAGAGAATATAGAATTTGCAAATCCACAATTGTTTTGGCTGCTCATATTGCTTCCATTGGCATTGCTTTGGTATATTCTAAATCGCAAAAATCAAGTTGCTTCACTTAAGATATCAAGTATAAAAGGGTTTAAAAGTTCTAGCATCCTCTCTAAATTAAAACCACTTCTATTTCTTTTGCGTCTTTTAGCTTTGGCAGGTATTATTACTGCACTTGCGAGACCTCAAACCAAAGAAGTTTCAACCAGAACAAAAACCACAAAGGGTATAGACATTGTAATGGCTATAGATGTTTCTTCCAGTATGCTTGCACAAGATTTAAAGCCAAACAGGTTAGATGCGTTAAAAGATGTTGCCGAAGACTTTATAAAAAAGCGCCCAAATGATAGAATTGGCCTTGTCGCTTATGCCGGGGAAAGCTATACCAAAACTCCCATTACAAGTGATAAGTCTATTGTTTTAGCAGCATTAAGAGATATCGATTATGGACAGCTAGAAGATGGAACTGCAATTGGGATGGGCTTAGCCACTTCGGTAAATAGACTTAAAGAAAGTAAGGCCATAAGTAAAGTAATTATTTTATTAACCGATGGTGTAAATAACGCAGGTTTCATTGAGCCACAAACTGCTGCAGACTTAGCTGTGGAATATGATATTAAGACATATACTATTGGTCTAGGAACTAATGGAAATGCCCTTACACCGATTGCTTATAAACGGGATGGCACATTCCAATTTGGTATGCGGCAAGTAGAAATAGATGAGGGCTTATTACAAGATATTGCAGATCTTACTGGTGGAAAATACTTTAGAGCAACAGATAATGATAAGCTAGAAGAAATCTATGATGAAATTAACAAGCTCGAAAAAACTGAGATTGAAGAATTCAAATATACCCGGTATGAAGAAAAATATAGACCTTGGGTGTTTTTAGCAGGAATATTTTTATTGCTAGAATGGGTATTAAGAGTAACAATATTTAAAAGCTTTATCTAACGATGGTGCAATTCGATGAAAAATTATACTTCTACTTACTGGGTCTTATTCCGGTAGTAGTATTGATTTTCCTATTGTTACAGGTTTGGAAAAAAAGTAAGCAGCGGGAGTTTGCAGATGCCAAACTCTTGAAACGTTTAGCTCCTGAAAAATCGAGTTTTAAATCTAGTTTAAAACTTATCTTTTTATTATTAGGAATTACCTTTTTAACCCTAGGCTTGGTTAATCCAAAGATTGGCACAAAACTAGAAACTGTAAAGCGTGAAGGTGTAGATATTGTATTTGCAGTAGATGTTTCTAAAAGTATGCTTGCCGAAGATATTGCTCCAAACCGTATTGAAAAGTCTAAGCGATTAGTTTCAGAGATTATTAATCAACTAGCAAGTGATCGTATTGGAATTATTGCATATGCTGGACAGGCTTATCCACAACTACCTATAACAACAGACTATGGTGCTGCAAAAATGTTTTTGCAAAGTATGAATACGGATATGCTTTCTTCGCAAGGAACCGCAATAAATTCCGCAATAGAATTAGCCACAACGTATTATGATGATGATGAACAAACTAATCGTGTTTTGTTCATCATATCAGACGGTGAAGACCATTCTGAGGGTACCACCTTAGATGCTGTAGATAAAGCAGTGGAAAATGGAATTCGAGTATTTACTATTGGTGTTGGCAAACCAAAAGGCGCTCCCATCCCAATAAAACGAAGAGGTGTTGTTGAAAGTCTTAAAAAAGATTCTCAAGGTGAAGTTGTAATAACTAAACTAAATGAGGCAGTATTAGATGCTATTGCCCAAGAAGGAAATGGGCAGTATATAAATGGCTCAAATACAGAAGAAGCTGTAGAGTTTATAAAAGAAGAATTAAATAGAATGGACAAAAAAGAATTCGAGGCAAAGCAATTTGCTGAATATAAAGACCAGTTTCAATGGTTTTTAGGCATCGGACTTTTATTTTTATTTTTAGATGTCTTCTTATTAGACAGAAAAACCAAATGGTTGAAAAAGTTGAACCTTTTTAATGAACATGATGATGAATAGGATAAACATAGTTTTAGTAATTGGACTATTGTCCTTCTGCGCTGTAAATGCACAAGAAGAAGATAAAAAAGAGCTTCGCGAAGCTGAAAAGGCATTGCGCGAATCAAAAAACATCACTTACGAAGCAAACGAAAATTTGGTTCAAAACGATTTTGTAAATGCCGAGGGAGAATACAGGCGAGCCATTTCAAAAAGCCCAGAAAATATAGCTGCTCCTTATAATTTAGGAAGAGCGTATTACAACAGAGAAAGTTTTTCAGAAGCATTCGGAAAGTTTAAACAAGCAGGGGAAAAAGCTGCCTCAAAAAATGAAAAACATAAAGCTTACCACAACATGGGTAATGTGTTTATGAACAATAAAGAATATGAAAAAGCTGTAGAAGCATATAAGGAAGCTTTACGTGCTAACCCAACTGATGAGGAAACCCGTTACAATCTTGCATTAGCTAAAGAAATGCTAAAAAAGCAACAAGACGAAGATAAAAACGACCAAAATAAGGACGACAAAAACGATAAGGACAAAAAAGAAGACGAGAATAAGGATCAAAACAAAGAGGGCGACAACAAAGAGGATAAAGAAGGAGACCAAAAAGACGACAAGAATAAAGATGAAGGTGATGATGGCGATAAAGGCGAGAAAAAACCTGAAGAAAATAAAGAGGGAGAGGGAGACGAAAAGAAAGAACAAAAGCAAAAACCTAATGAAGGTGACAAGCCTGAGCAAAAGAAGAAACCTCGCCCAAATCAACTCTCTAAACAACAAGTTCAGAATTTGTTAGAGGCAATGCAAAACGAGGAAAAGAAAGTGCAAGAAAAAATTGATGCAAAAAAAGTAAGGGGAGCAAAAATTAAAAACGAAAAAGATTGGTAATGCGAAGTCCATTCTTCACATATTTACTATTGTTATTGCCAGTTTTACTTCTTGGTAACACCACTCCTGCACAAGATGAAATAACTTTTGAAATTAAGCTTAGTAAGAATAAGCTAGGTGTTAACGAACGTCTACGCGTTGATTTTACCATGAATAAGGATGGTGATAACTTTAATCCCCCAAATTTTAAAGGTTTTAAGGTTGTCATGGGGCCTTCACAATCTATAAGTTCTTCTTGGATAAACGGCAAAAGAAGTTTCTCTAAATCTTACAGCTATATTGTTACTCCGACCGCAACAGGAAATTTTGAAATAGGTCAGGCTACCATAGAGATTGATGGAAAAACCTATAAAACAGTTCCTAAAAAAGTGCAAATAACTGCGGCTGTTGCAAATCCAAATGCCCCTAAAACAGCTGATGATATTGCAGATGAAAATCTATATCTAGTTGCAGAAGTCTCTAAAGGAAGTCCATATTTAAATGAAGCAGTTACTGTAGTTTATAAGTTATTTATAAGCCCGTCTATAACTGTTAGCAATTTTAGACCTTTGGATAATCCTAAGTATAATAATTTTTGGAGTCAAGATATTCCTGTAAAACGATACGATACTAAAAATACAACTTACGACGGCAAACCGTTTAGGAGTGTTATTCTTAAGCGTGTTGTACTTTATCCTCAAAAAACTGGCAAACTAAGTATTGAACCTTTAGCATTAGAGGTTTATGTTCAAGTACCTACAAATAGAAGAGACTTTTTTGGCGGAAAAATCTTTAAGGATGCAAAGAAAACAGTATCTGCAGGCAAAAGAACTTTAAATGTAAAAAGCCTTCCTGAAGCTGGAAAGCCAGCAGATTTTGGTGGAGCAGTTGGCGATTTTGATTTTTCAGTAACTACAAGTAAGGAGTCGCTAAATGCTTCCGAATCTTTACAAGCAAGGGTAGAGGTTACTGGAAAAGGAAACCTTAAATTATTTCAATTACCTAAGCCCGAATTACCAAGTGCTTTAGAAGTTTATGAACCCGAGTTTGATGAAAGCGTAAGAACAACACTTTCTGGAATGCAGGGAAAGGTTGCCAATAATTATACCGTAGTTCCCTCCTTTAGAGGAAAATATCCTATTCCAAATATTTCTTTCAGTTATTTTAATCCAAAGACAGGGCAATACAACACCCTAAACTCAGATGAAATAACAATTAACGTTATGGAGGGGCCAGAAGACACTAATGCAAGTATTGCTGCTAATAAATCCAATCAAAAACTAGTGGTGCCTACTGGCAAACAGTTTCATTTTATAAAAGTAAAGCCTAATCTTACATCAATTGGTGCCAACTACTTTTTCGGTTCCAATAAGTTTTATGCAATGCTTTTAGCCCCTTTACTATTAATTCCGCTCTTTATAATATTGTATAGAAAACGCAAAGAAAAAGAGAAAGATATAGTAGGCAATAAAGTAAAAAAAGCAAATAGATTAGCACGCAAATATTTATCCACTGCTAAAAAAGAATTGGGTAACGAAGCTAATTTTTACATTGCTTTAGAAAAAGCATTGCATAATTATCTAAAAGCCAAGCTCAAAATTGAAACTTCAGAATTTAGTAAAGAAAAAATTACTTCGCTACTAACCAGTAAAAGTGTAGACATAGCTGCAACTGAGAGTTTTATCAACTTACTCAAAAATTGTGAGTTAGCAAGATATAGCCCTTTTACCGATGTGCAGATGCAACAAGACTATAATAAGGCCAGTGAAGTAATTTCTCAAATAGATAAACAATTATGATGAAGAATAAAATTGTCATTTTAGTTTTCTTTTTTATAACAGCTTTGTCCGCTCAGCATGAAGTCATATTTAATCGCGCAACTGACTCCTATAATGCAGGTGATTATGGAAAGGCTATTGAGTATTATCAAAAAATTATTGATAACGGAAAACATTCTGCAGAGCTTTACTTTAACATGGCAAATGCGCATTACAAACGCGATGAGATTGGGCCAAGTATTTATTATTATGAAAAAGCGCTCCTTTTAAAACCAAATGACGCTGAAATTTTAAATAATTTGGGCTATGCTAAAAACATGCGTTTAGATGCCATTGATAATATTCCAGAAAGTGCCATGACTAGGTTTTATAATACAATAGTTGGTAAACTTTCTTTTGACCAATGGGCTTATCTAGGTGTGGCAATGATAATGCTATTTGTACTTGCATATTTAGCCTATTACCTTTTAAACATAGCAATTCAAAAACGTATCTCATTTATCATAAGCATAATAGCATTGTTGCTGTGCCTGGTGTCAATAAGCTTTGCTTATTTACAATATGATTCGTTCAAATCTGACAATCCTGCAATTGTATTTGAACGCGAAGTAGCAGTAACTTCTGAGCCCAATCAACGCAGTGAGCGCATATTTACCCTTCATGAAGGCACCAAAGTAAATGTGATAGAAGAGTTAAATGATTGGATGAAAATTAAAATTGCAGATGGTCAAACCGGATGGCTCCCTTCAGAAAGCCTAAAAATGTTGAAGGTTTTTTAAAAAAGATTTAACTATTTTTAATAGCCTTACTATTATCTTTGACCTTTTAAAAAATTTTAATGTTAAAATCTTTTACATTCTCATTGCTTTCCTTAATGCTTGTCATTTCTGTACTAGCACCTTCAATTGAAGCGCTGTGTAAGTTTGACCAGGAAAGTTCTTTTGTTATAGATTTAAATGAAGAAGAGAATAAAAAAGAATCAGAAAAAGAGTTGGATCAAAACGAATTTTTCTTTAAAAACTCCTTTGAAAATAGAAGCGTTTATCTAGGACATGAGATTACTAGAAGCTCAACTTGTGTAATCGCCTTTTCGGATTTTTCTGCCGAAGTAGTATTACCTCCTCCTCAAAACATTATTTAAATCACCAATCTTTAAATTATTTTTAAACTGTTCTTCAAAAACTAACTTAGAAGACTAAAAACTATTTTAATATGTTCAAGTATTTAAAAAACGACTTACCTGCAAGTATCGTTGTATTTTTTGTTGCACTACCCTTATGTTTAGGTATTGCCTTAGCTAGTGGTGCTCCATTATTTTCAGGACTTATCGCTGGTATCGTAGGTGGTATTTTCGTAGGTGCCTTAAGTGGTTCACAAATTGGTGTTAGTGGTCCCGCAGCGGGTCTTGCAGCTATTGTTTTAGCGGCAATAGCTTCTTTAGGGTACGAAAACTTTTTGGTAGCCGTTGTTTTGGGCGGTGCCATTCAATTGCTTTTTGGCATATTTCGCTTAGGCATTATTGGTTACTATTTTCCTTCATCCGTTATTAAAGGGATGCTTACTGGTATAGGTATCATTATTATCTTAAAACAAATTCCATACTTTTTTGGTTTTGATAAAGACCCAGAAGGTGATTTTGCATTTTTTCAAATAGATGGTGAGAATACGTTTTCAGAAATATTCAATACAATTAGTGGTATCATTAGTGGTAATTTTAGTGTAGGTGCGACCCTTGTAGCATTGCTAGCAATGATTATCCTTATATTATGGAGCAATGTACTATCTAAAAAAGGAAAGTTCTTTCAATTGGTACAAGGCCCATTAGTAGCTGTTGCAGCAGGAATTATTTTTTATCTTGTAACCAAAGGCACCAGTTTGGGTATAACCGAAGAGCATTTGGTTGCAGTCCCTGTACCAGATGGTTTTGACAGTTTTATTGGTCAGTTTAGTTTTCCAAATTTTGGAGCTATTACAAATCCAGAAGTTTGGATTACTGCGTTTACTATAGCTCTTGTGGCGAGTTTAGAAACACTTTTATGTGTCGAGGCAACTGATAAATTAGATCCAGAAAAGAGAGTTACACCTACTAATAGAGAACTTCTCGCACAAGGGAGTGGGAACATAGTTTCTGGTCTAATTGGTGGTATTCCTATTACACAAGTAATAGTAAGAAGTTCTGCAAATATCCAATCAGGAGGGCGTACCAAACTTTCTGCAATTGTCCATGGCTTCTTTTTACTTATCTCCGTGATGTTGATTCCGACATTATTAAACAAAATACCGCTATCCGTTTTAGCAGCAATTTTATTCATTGTAGGTTATAAATTAGCCAAACCAAAACTTTTTAAAACCATGTACCAATTGGGTTGGAAACAATTTCTACCTTTTATTGTAACCGTTTTAATTATTGTTTTCAAGGATTTACTTTGGGGTATTGGAATTGGTCTTGCAGTAGGAATTATAGTAATTCTTATTAAAAGTTACCAAAACTCACATTTTCTTCATATTGAGGAAAACCATTCTGGCAAAAAGGATCTTGTAAAAATGACATTGGCAGAAGAGGTTACCTTTTTTAACAAAGGGGCTATACTTAAAGAATTTAATAATCTCCCTGAGGGAGCTTATCTAGAATTGGATGTTAGAAAGACCCGATATCTTGACAATGACATTATTGAAATTTTAGAGGATTTTTCAACCAAGGCAAAAAATAAGAACATAGATATAAAACTGATTTCAGAACGTGGAATAGTTGAAAACCCTCCTAGTTATATAGAATTTTTTAATCTAAGAAAGAAAACATCAGCATAAATTATGAAAGCACAAACAAAAGAAACACAGGCAGGGTTAAGCCCTAGTAGCGCAATAGATCTTTTAAAAGAAGGTAACGGACGTTTTGTTGCTAATAAACAAGTAGATAGAGATTTACTACAACAAGTAAAGCAAACTACATCTGGACAGTATCCTTTTGCAACTATTCTAAGTTGTATAGATTCCAGAGTATCAGCAGAATTGGTTTTTGACCAAGGTGTTGGAGATATCTTTAGTGCGCGTGTAGCAGGTAATATTGTAAATGAAGATATTCTAGGTAGTATGGAGTTTGCCTGTAAGCTAGCTGGAACAAAAGTAATTGTAGTACTGGGTCATACTAGTTGTGGTGCGGTAAAAGGTGCCTGTGACGATGCTAAACTAGGGAATCTAACTATTTTATTGCATAAAATAAAAGCCTCAGTAAGAGCTGTGGGCAAGCCAACAGATGCAAGCCAACGAAATTCTAAAAACATAGAATTCGTTAATCAAGTTGCAGAAAAGAATGTTGCATTAACTATTGAAGATATTCGCAGTTTAAGCCCAGTGCTTAAAGACATGGAGGATAATGGAGAAATTGCCATTGTTGGTGCTATGTATGATATTGCCGATGGTCAAGTACATTTTATGTAATTCTTTTAATAAAACAAAACAAAGGAAGGTCAATGAAGATAATAATCATTGACCTTTTTTCTTATTTCAAAGTTTCTATCTTACACACAATACTTAAATTAGTGTTGGAGAATACAAATAACTATCTATATGTTTAAGCATTTTAAAGGAGATCTTTTTGGAGGAATAACCGCAGGTATTGTCGCATTGCCATTAGCATTAGCTTTTGGGGTAAGCTCTGGATTGGGACCAAGCGCTGGTCTTTATGGAGCTATTTTCATTAGTTTTTTTGCTGCCTTATTTGGTGGTACAAATACCCAAATATCTGGGCCAACAGCACCTATGACAGCAGTTAGTATGCTTGTTATCGCAGGTATTATTGCTGCAAATGACGGAAACGTAGCTACGGCGCTACCTACAATTTTAACTGTATTTTTAATAGCTGGGCTTATACAAGTAGTTTTAGGAATAGTAGGCATAGGCACTTACATTAAATACATACCCTATCCTGTAGTTTCAGGTTTTATGACAGCTATTGGTATTATTATTTTAATAACTCAAATACTACCAGCAGTTGGCTACTACCCAAAAGAAGACACTGCTTATGTTGAGACTTTTAGAGATGCAGCAAATGAAAAAATATTAGAACGTACTTTAAACGAAGAAAAAGCAGAAGATCTTCTTGTTTTAAAAGATTTTGAAGAAACTATTAAACGTGCTGGTAAAATTAATGAAGCGGACATTATAAAAGAATCTAAAACCCTCGCTGCTAGTAATGCTTCTGGAGTTTTAGGCACTTTTAAAGTGCTTAATCGTGCTTTAAAAAATATAAACTGGCTAGAGCTAGGATTAGCACTAGCAACTATTTTAATCATCTATGGGTTTAAACGTATTACTACAGTAGTTCCAAGTACTTTGGTGAGTTTATTAGTAGTCTCTGGTGTTGCCTATGGTTTTGGGTTAGATTATCGTCCAATTCAAGAAATACCAAGTGGGTTGCCACTACCTAATTTTGAAATTTTTACAGGTTTTAGTTTAAGCGCTGTTACACCCTATATATTTACAGCATTAACACTAGCACTTCTTGGCGCTATAGACTCTTTACTAACATCTGTAGTAGCAGATAATATGACCCAGACCAGACACAAACCTAACAAAGAATTAATTGGACAAGGAATAGGTAATAGTATTGCTTCACTTTTTGGAGGAATACCAGGTGCAGGAGCTACAATTAGAACGGTAATCAACATTAAATCTGGTGGTAAAACAAAACTCTCTGGTATGGTAGCTGGTATTTTGCTCTTAGTAATTTTATTAGCATTAGGGCCAATTGCTTCCCAAATCCCGGCTGCAGTATTAGCGGGAATTTTAGTTACTGTAGGTATTGGCGTGATGGATTATAAAGGCTTAAAAGCAATACCGTATTTACCAAAAGACATAAAATTAGGCCCTTTAAAATTAAGTTCTGAAGTTATTATTATGCTTGTAGTAATGGTACTTTCTTCTATTTGGAATTTAGTTTATGCAGTGGGTATTGGATTGGTTCTTGCCTCATTAATGTTCATGAAAAAGATTGGTGATATTACTGCCAAACGTTCCGATATTAAGAATTTAAATGATGAAGCTTGGGATGATGAAAAAAGTTTTCCTGTTAAACTTAAAGAAGAAGTTTTTGTAAAGCATTTAAAAGGCCCTTTGTTTTTTGGATATAAGAGTGATTTTTTAGTCCTCGCTGGGCAAATACCAAAAACTGCACAAGCTGTTATTTTTAGACTAGACAAAATGCAATACATGGACCAGTCTGGATTATACGCAATGGAAGACGTTTTGTATGATTTAAAAAATAAAGGCATCAAAATTTTATTTATTGGTCTAATGGAGCAACCTAAGCTAATGATGGAGCGTATAGATATTATTCCTGATTTAATAGCACCTGAAAATCTCTATAAAGATTTTGATAGCTGTATAAGATGGGTAGAAGAAAATGTAACCGATACACATTAAAGTGATTTTTAATTATTAGGCTAAGGACCAAAAAAAGCACTAAATTTGTCCGCTAATAGTGCCAGTAACCATGATTGAGACTATAAAAGAACATTTAGCCGAAGTTGAAAAATTTACTTCAACATCAAAAGATGAAATCGAAAATTTCCGAATCAAGTATTTAGGGAAGAAAGGCTTGTTAAATGACTTTTTTGCCGAGTTCAAGAATGTTCCTAATGAGCAAAAAAAGGAATTTGGTCAGGTGATCAATCAATTAAAAACTACAGCTACAGATAAGGTACATTCCTTAAAAGAAGTTTTAGAAAATTCATCTGACACTACAGGCAAATATGGCGATTTAACTCGCCCAGGAGAGCCTATAGAAATTGGAGCAAGACATCCTATTTCAATAGTGAAAAATCAGATTATTGATATTTTCTCTAGAATAGGATTTAATGTTTCTGAAGGACCTGAAATTGAAGATGACTGGCACAACTTTACAGCGCTAAATTTACCGGAATACCATCCTGCTCGAGATATGCAGGATACCTTTTTTATACAGACAGATCCAGATATTTTATTACGAACGCATACCTCATCGGTACAGGTGCGGTATATGGAAAACAATAAACCTCCTATTCGTACAATTTCTCCAGGTAGAGTATATAGAAACGAAGCTATTTCTGCCCGTTCTCACTGCTTTTTTCATCAAGTAGAGGGTCTATATGTAGATAAAGATGTTTCGTTTGCAGATTTAAAACAAACGCTACAATATTTTACTACCGAACTGTTTGGAAAATCTAAAATTAGACTTCGCCCTTCCTATTTTCCATTTACAGAACCAAGCGCAGAAGTAGATGTGTATTGGGGCCTAGAAACCGAAACCGATTATAAAATGACAAAAGGTACGGGCTGGTTAGAAATTATGGGCTGTGGTATGGTAGACCCTAATGTTTTAACCAATTGCGGTATTGACCCAGAAGTATATTCTGGTTTTGCTTTTGGTATGGGTATAGATCGTATTGCATTATTACTTCATCAGATTTCTGACATTCGTTTACTTAGCGAAAATGATGTTCGTTTTTTAGAGCAGTTTAAAAGCGCTTTATAAAGTTTCTTCATGAAAAAGGATATTGAAATTCCTATTGCGAAGGATGTTTATGTAGCTATTGTACAGGAATGGAATAAAGAGTTTCTTTCTAAAGATTGGAATGCTTACCTCATAAACAATCGTATTACTCCTATTGAAATGGCACTGGTAGTATCTAAAGGTTATGATGGTGACCGTAAAACTTCTACCATGCGTTATGCCTTTAAAATAATTGCTGCCAAAGCGTTTGAAAAAATAGAAATGGTACAAGAAGAGCTTTTGGGCTTAAACAATGAGTTCTATATAACCTATTATGCAGATAATAAGTTGTACGAAAAACGCTTTGTTTTTGAAAAGAATTCGGTAAAAGAAAGCAACCTTGTTAGCATCCCGTTATTAGAAATGGAAGGTGTTTTTGCAAAATAGGTTCTGCAAAAACCGATTCTTTTATTCCTATATTTAACAAGACCATTTAGTTCCCTTCTTTAACAAAGAACCCACCCCTCCTGCCTGCCGGCAGGCAGGTAATCCCCTCCCAAGAGGGGAAAAGCTAGTGCAAATGATAAAATTCTTTAGAAAAATCCGTCAAAATCTTCTTTCAAAACTGGTAGCCCAAGCCTACAAATAGCCAATTAAAACGAGCTTTTAAATCTTCAGGATTTATATCATTACTCGCCCTATTGGATAACTCTGAGTTGTATCTTGCTGAAACTACAAACCTATCTGTTATATTGTAACTTAACCCGAGGCTGATATCAATACCAAGTGAATTTACTTCTTCAGGAGTAGCTTCAATGAGATATGATAGTTGGGGGCCAGCTTCAACTTTTAAATCACCTATAACATAGTATCCTAACAAGGTAGAAAGGAATCCAAAACCATTACTATTAACACTACCGATATCAATATGAGGGGTGAAAACTACTTTATTAGAAAGTCCAAATTCTGAAAAAGCTCCTAAAAAGAAACCTGCATCCGATGTTGATGCACTTGAACTGTTATCTTTTATTTTTGCATATGCATTTAGATAACCTGCTTCGATTCCGAATTTTGGTTTTTGAGAAAAACAATTGAAGCTTAAGAACAGTAGTAAAACAAGGGTTGATATTTTTTTCATTTAAATATAGATTTAGTTAATTTTTTGATTTTAATATTCTTTTTGTATTAAAGTAATTTGATTTCCTATGAAAATAATAGCTAGTCTTATTCCTTTATAGCATGTCAATTTAATGAAGTTATAAATTCACAAGGTTATAGCTTAACTTAAGATATGGTGTATATATTGGAAAAGTACGACTGTAATACACATTGCCTCTTGATGAATACATTCCAATAAGAACCTTAAATTGATTTTTTGCATATCCTATACCTAAATTCAAACCTTCATTATCAAAACTACCTTGAAATTCAGCTTGATTAACAATTTCATCTTGTTGATTAAAACTAGTAGATTTAACCACAAAGTTGGAGCCACCGTTATATGTTGAAAATCCTAATCTGAAAAAAAGTTCTGATTCTGGGAAAACACGTATATGGTAATCGAAAAAACCATGAAAACCAGAAAGGAATTCATTTTCTGCTGTTTTTAAACCAAAATTCTCATCAATTTGTCTAAATGGTAGCGTAATAAGAGTTCTTCTTATAGAGTGTTGAATATTAAAACTTAATTTTCTAGAGAAGAAAAGCTCTAATCCATAACTGAAAGCTGGTCCACGATGTATATTATCTACATTCGTAAAAGATCCCGCTAAATTTCGCCTTATATTTTCTCCACTCTCGTAAAAGGGTGTAACTCGATACTCCATACCCACTTTTAACGTAACCCTACCTTTACGATTTTCATAATCATCATAAGAAGTTAAAGATTGGGAAAATAGCTCTGTTGTAAGTAAGCAAGAAAATAATATACCAAGTATAATTCGCAAAAGAAGTGATTATCTGTTAATTACTAAATATATTGATTTTCATAGAGCTTTCCTTAATGTGAATCTAAATTAAATCTTATTGTGATAATCATTTAAGTTGTAATTTGGGAACGTACTATATAGCTATGCTAAAATTC
>CAYTRI010000010.1:0-3330 GCA_964440105.1 uncultured Flavobacteriaceae bacterium | reverse complement strand
TGATAATCATTTAAGTTGTAATTTGGGAACGTACTATATAGCTATGCTAAAATTCTTTAGAAAAATTCGTAAAAACCTACTCATAGAAAACAAAACAGCCAAATACTTTAAATATGCTATAGGTGAAATAGCATTAGTGATGATAGGTATTCTATTAGCACTCCAAGTGAATAATTGGAATAATAATCGCATCGATTCAAAAAGAGAAGTTGGTTACATTAAAAACATAGAACGTGATTTAAAAAATCAGTTAAAAGCTATAGATATTCAAATAGATTTTGAAGAAGAAGTTGTAGAATACTGTAGAATAGCGCTAAAACCTTATAATGAAACCAATACACTTAAAATTGACAGCGCCTTTGCAGTTGCCATTGGATCTATAACTACACGTCGCACCTTTCTCAATCCAAATCCTGCTTATACTGAGCTTATATCATCTGGTAATATTGAACTCTTAAAAAACGAAACCTTTAAAAATCAGCTTATTAATTATTATCAAGAGCTAGAACGCATAGAAAAGATTATTGATAAGAACAACACCTTCTATACAGACCAACAATTTTCACACACAATGTTTCAACTAAGTGCCAAAGATGATGGAAAAGAGTGGGATAATCTTTTTAAAGGTTACATGAGAAAATATCGAGGTGAAAATCCTTTATCTAGCTCTAACATAAAACACTTAACAACAATAAGTGCCAAACTTTTAGCAGATGAAAAAAATGAGTTGATTTTTATCAATCATTTAGATCAAAGACAGGGAACTGCCATGTATCATGTTTATTTAATGCTTGAGTTTAAAGCACAAACCAGAAAATTATTAGAAACTATAAAAGAGTATTAACAGTTAAAGACTAGAGTTGTTAGTGACTCTTTTTGTCATTCCAACAGAGCTCAGCGACGAGCCTGTCAGCCGCAGGCAGGGAATCTCATAAGTAAGATTTCTCAATCGTTCCTCATTTCGAAATGACAATTCATCATGATAAATTTTACAACATATTACCATCTAGAAAATGGCTTCTTACTTAATTGCGAGTTATAATATTTGGTTTGCCCAGTAACCTCTCCTCCTAACCAATTTGGTTTTTCAAAGCGTTCATCTTCATGTTGTAATTCTACCTCGGCAACTACCAAACCCTTATTCTCCCCTAAAAACTCATCTACTTCAAAAACATGCTTACCAACGGGCACGTCAAAACGTGTTTTTTCTAGAATGCCTGATTCGCATAAATCAATTAGATTAGTAGCTTCAGTAAGACTAATTTCATGTTCCCATTCAAAGCGGGTAGTTCCAGATTCATTTCCTTTTCCCTTGATAGTCAAATAACCTTTATCTCCTTTAATGCGAACACGAACCGTACGTTCTGGGTCCGTATTTAAAAAGCCTTGAACAATTCTGTTTTCCGAAGTAGCTGCTGATTTATACTCAGTTGATTTTACTAAAAACTTACGTTCTATTTCTAAGTGTTGCATTTAGATTAAGTTAAATGTCATGCTGAGCGCAGTCGAAGCATATTTAAAATCCCTTCGACTGCGCTCAGAGTGACAACGTGAATTTACCCTAAATTTGACTATGGACTTCGATTTTCCATTACGAAAAATCATTCATGTGGATATGGATGCCTTTTACGCTTCTGTAGAACAACATGACAATCCGGAGCTTAAAGGGAAACCTGTAGCTGTTGGTGGAGGTTCTAAACGTGGTGTAGTTTCCGCAGCCAGTTATGAAGCTCGTAAGTTTGGGGTTCGTAGCGCAATGAGCGGTTATATTGCACAACGCAACTGCCCAGATTTAATCTTTGTAAAACCAAGGTTTAGCCGTTACAAAGAAATCTCGCAGCAAGTGCGCAGTGTTTTCTTTGAATATACCGATTTGGTAGAGCCACTTTCTTTAGATGAAGCTTATTTAGATGTTACTAAAAACAAAAAAGGGAATCCGTCTGCAACACTAATCGCGCAAGAGATTAGGCAAAAAATATTGGATAAAACTGGGCTTACAGCTTCAGCAGGTATTTCAATAAACAAATTTATAGCCAAAGTAGCTAGCGATTATAACAAACCAAACGGGCAAAAAACAGTAAACCCAGAAGAGGTAATTCAGTTTTTAGAAGACCTTGATATTCGTAAGTTTTATGGCGTAGGTAAAGTGACTGCAGAGAAAATGTACAAACTAGGCATTTTTACAGGCACTGATTTAAAAACCAAATCACTAGAATTTCTTGATGAGAAATTTGGTAAAAGTGGTAGCTATTATTACAATGTAGTTAGGGGTAAACACCTTAGCGAGGTTAAACCACACCGCATACCTAAATCTGTTGGTGCAGAGCGCACATTTAGTGAAAATTTGAGTAGCGAAGTTTTTATGCTAGAGCGTTTAAAGCATATAGCTGAAGAATTAGAGCGCAGATTATTAAAATCTAAGATTGCAGGTAAGACCATTACTTTAAAAATAAAATACAGCGATTTTACACTACAGACTCGAAGCAAAACACTCCCCTATTTTATTGCAGACAAGGACTTAATTTTAGAAACTGCAAAAGAGTTGTTGTATCAAGAAGGCTTAGAAAATTCAGTTCGCTTACTAGGCATTTCACTAGCAAATCTAAATACAGAAAAGAAAAAGATGACAAAAGATGTGGAGCAAGAGCAACTATTGGTGCAATTAAAGTTTGATTTTTAAATACTTTTTACTGAAATGGTTAAAAACCAAATGATTACCGAAGAAAAGAAAATGCCAATTGCATTAGCCATAAATGCCTTTTTCCGGTCTATTTTAAAAAGGTATGCGGCAATAGTGCCAGCATAAACGCCTGTTCCCGGCAATGGTATCATTACAAAAAGTACCAGTCCAAAAAATCCAAACTTTTTAATTTTATCTCTAGTGCCAAATTTTGCTCTTTGCGCTACCCAAATTGCTGCCCTTTTGTATGGACGCCACTTTACAAGAATTTTATTTACATATTCTAAAAAGAACATCATTATTGGGAACACCAATAGATTTGCTAAAAAGCACGTAATTAAAACTAAATAGCTATTCACCCCTCTAGCGATGCCAAATGGAATACCAACTTTAGACTCCCCAAAGGGAGAAATACTCCAAAGTATAGCTACTATTAAATCTTCAATCAAAGCAAAAATTTTTGCAAAGCTACGCCTGAAGGATGCTTTATTAGCTAATAAAAGCCTTAAAAATTGATTAAATCTTTACTGTGTAAAAGTATTGGCTACAAAGAATAGTTCTTGTATGTTTTCTAGTATTTTATGCCTAGACAGACTAGTCTTTATTATATTTGTTTTATGCAAAGACCTAATATTAAACAACATATCATT
>CAYTRI010000009.1:25444-30703 GCA_964440105.1 uncultured Flavobacteriaceae bacterium | reverse complement strand
ACTTACTGCTTTCGCTCCATCAATTACTTTTTGCTTTAACCCTTCTTTATATAAAATAACTTTGTCAAGAACACATTTATCTGCACTGCCAATAATTTGTGCTGCTAGAATACCTGCATTCTTTGCACCGTTAAGGGCTACTGTAGCAACAGGAACACCGCCTGGCATTTGTAGAATAGAAAGTACAGAATCCCAACCGTCAATAGAGTTGGAGCTTTTTACAGGAACTCCAATAACAGGTAATGGTGATAAAGATGCTACCATGCCTGGCAAATGTGCTGCCCCACCAGCTCCAGCAATTATAACAGCATAACCATTTTTGTGAGCGTTTTTACTAAAATCGAATAGTTTTTCTGGGGTCCTGTGTGCAGAAACAATATCTAAATCTACCTCAATATCAAAACCTTTTAAAATATCAACAGCATCTTGCATGACTGGCATGTCACTCGTGCTTCCCATTACTACAGCTACTTTGCTCATATCTTATTTGCTAATTACTTTAATCATTTCCTTTACTTTTTGTGCAACCTCACGTGCTCTAGTCATATCTTCATCCACAATAGTAACATGTCCCATTTTGCGAAAAGGACGTGTTTGTTTCTTTCCATAAATATGAGGAGTTACACCATCTAGCTGTAAGACCTCTTCCATATTTTTGTAAACTACATCACCCGTATGGTTTTTAGCACCTACAAGATTTACCATAATACCAGCTACTTTGCTTGTAGTACTCCCTAATGGGAGTCCTAAAATAGCTCTAATATGCTGCTCAAATTGATTGGTATAACTGGCTTCAATACTATAATGTCCACTATTATGGGGTCTTGGGGCTACCTCATTAACCAGAATTTCATCATCTTGGGTTTGGAACAGTTCTACTGCCAATAAACCAACATGTTTGATGTTTTCAGAAACTTTAAGTGCAACTTCTTGAGCTTTTTGAGCTACTTGTTCATCAATCCGAGCAGGGCAGATAACATATTCTACCTGATTTGCCTCTGGATGAAATTCCATTTCAACAACCGGATAGGTTTTAACTTCTCCAGTTGCGCTGCGGGTGACAATAACTGCCAATTCGTTTTTAAAATTTACCATATCTTCTGCAATGCATTCTACATTTGGTAAATTTGCTAAGTCTTCTACAGAACGAATTACTTTTACACCTTGTCCGTCATAACCAAATTGGGCGCTTTTCCATACAAATGGCAATTCTAAACCACCATTTGTGATACTATCTTCGATTTCTGAAGTATACGCAAAGCGTGTAAATGGCGATGTAGGGATGTTGTTATCGGTATAAAAAAGCTTTTGAGTTGCTTTATTTTGGATGATACGTAATGCACTTGGTTGAGGATAAACCTTTATACCTTCATCTTCTAATTTTTCAAGAGCATCTGTATTTACATTTTCAATTTCTATGGTTAAAACATCTACGTCTTTGCCAAAATTGTAAACAGTGTCAAAATCTAGTAAACTTCCTAAAACAAACTCATCACAAGAAATTTTACAAGGAGCTTCCTCAGAAGCATCTATAACTTTGGTCTTTATATCCCATTTTCGGGTTTCATATAGTAACATTTTACCCAGTTGTCCACCACCAAGAATACCAAGTTTAAAATCCGAAGAAAAATAGTGCATGCTTGCTCAAATTGGAATATGAACAAAAATACACCGAATTCCCAAAAGGGTGAAGGTTTACAGCAAAAAGCACGTCTAAAAAATGCTATCTTTGCCAACTGTTAAAAAAAACAAGAACACTTTGATTAAGCTACAAGACAAGCTTTTTAAACCTTATTTGAGCGAAGAAGAAATTTTGTCTGCTGTACAGAAAATGGCTGATGAAGTAGCTCGCGATTATAAAGATGAAGTACCAATTTTTGTTGGAGTACTTAATGGCTCGTTTATGTTTGTGGCTGATTTTTTAAAAGCTTATCACTACCCTTGTGAGGTGTCTTTTGTTAAGTTGAGCTCATACCAAGGATTAACGTCTACAGGTATTGTAGAGACTTTGCTTGATGTTTCTGAAGATATTGAAGGACGAAGTGTTATTATTTTAGAAGACATTATTGATACAGGACGCACATTGCAACAACTGGTGAATTTGTTTTCTAATACCAATGTAAAAGAGTTTAAGATTGCCTCGTTATTTTACAAGTCCGAAATCTACAATGGTGAGTACACTATTGATTATGTGGGACTAGAAATACCTAACCGATTTATTGTTGGTTACGGTCTGGATTATAATGAGTTAGGAAGGAATCTAAGAGAAGTTTATCAACTAAACCAAACTACTATGATTAACCTAGTGCTTTTTGGAAAGCCCGGTGCAGGTAAAGGAACCCAAGCAGGGTTCTTGAAAGATAAGTATAATCTGAAACACATTTCTACAGGGGATGTTTTTAGATATAATATGAAGAATGACACAGAACTTGGAAAATTGGCCAAATCATATATTGATAAAGGGGATTTAGTACCTGATGAGGTTACGATTAAGATGTTACAAGATGAGGTGGAGAAAAACCCTGAAGCCGCTGGTTTTATTTTTGATGGTTTTCCAAGAACTGCTGCACAGGCAGAAGCTTTAGATAATTTTTTAGAGTCTAAGGATATGCAGGTTGATGCTACGATTGCCTTAGAAGCTGATGATGATATTTTAGTTGCTCGTTTATTGGAACGGGGTAAAGAAAGCGGGCGCACCGATGACCAAGATGAAAGTAAGATTCGTAATCGTTTTGATGAATACAATCAAAAAACAGCTCCATTAAAAGACTACTATTCTAAACAGGATAAATTCCATTCTGTAAATGGAATAGGAGATATTACTGAGATAACTGACCGATTGGCCAAGGTTATTGATAACCTATAGTATTATAAAATGCCAGATAAAGTAATTACTCCTAAATACGCTTTTAAAAGCTGTTTACTGGTAATACTAACGTTTTTGGTATTCTTGATAGCATGCGCATGCTATTTAATTTATACTTTTTATTTTGATGATTCTTTGGACTTTGGACAGTAGGGATTTAAAATATTATTTGTAGAATAACTTATGACTGAGGGCAACTTTGTTGATTATGTAAGGGCTTTTGTTACTTCAGGTAATGGAGGCAAGGGCTCTGTGCACTTACATCGAGAAAAGTACATTACAAAAGGTGGTCCGGATGGTGGTGATGGTGGTCGAGGAGGCCATATTATTCTTAGAGGCAATAGTAATCTTTGGACTTTAGTTACCTATAAGTTTAAAAAACACTTTAAAGCTGGTCATGGAGAACATGGTAGCAAAAATAGAAGTACAGGTGCAGATGGGCAAGATGTATACATGGATGTGCCGTTAGGAACCGTTGTTAGAAATGCAGATACTAACGAAATACTATTTGAAATTACCGAAAACGGAGAAGAGAAAATAGTTGCAGAAGGAGGAATGGGTGGCCGTGGTAATTGGCATTTTAAAACATCTACCAATCAAACTCCACGTTATGCTCAGCCAGGTATTGAAGGGCAAGAAGTAGGTATTATTTTAGAGCTGAAAGTACTTGCAGATGTAGGTTTAGTAGGTTTTCCTAATGCGGGTAAATCGACTTTATTATCAGTAATAACTTCAGCAAAACCAAAAATAGCAGATTACGAGTTTACAACACTAAAACCGAATCTTGGTATTGTAGAATATCGTGATTTTCAAAGTTTTGTGATGGCAGATATCCCTGGTATTATAGAGGGAGCTGCCGAAGGGAAAGGTCTTGGACATTACTTTTTAAGGCACATTGAGCGTAATGCTACGCTGTTATTCTTAATTCCGGCAGATAGTAATGACATTACCAAGGAATATGAAATTCTTCTAGATGAACTAAGAAGGTATAACCCTGAGTTAATAGATAAGCAGCGTATTATTGCAATCTCTAAAAGTGATATGTTAGATGATGAGCTTATGGGAGAGATGAAGGAAATTTTAGATAAAGACTTGAATGTTCCCTATATGTTTATCTCATCTGTTGCTCAAAAAGGAATACAAGAGCTTAAGGATATGCTTTGGAAGCTTTTGAACTAATCTTTGGTTAACCTTTTCCTACGATTCTCACACCTGCCTGCCGGCAGGCAGGTTTTGCACCCTAATTTTATTTTTTTCTCATACCGTAGCAACTGCTATGCTATTCTAAAAAACTTTCATTAGCTCACAAAAGCCAAGAATCTCGGTTCAAAAGAGTAAATCAAGATTAGTTCATTGAACGAATAGTTATTCATTTTCATTAACCCAATCTAATTAATTTGTAATTTTAAGTAGATACTACCCTGATGAGGAATCTACTTTACATACTAATTTTGTACTGTTTAATTTCATGCAATGCTGTGCGTGTGAATTACGATTACGACAAAGTCACAGATTTCTCTAACTATACTACTTATAACTATTTTCAGGATATGGAATCTGGTTTAAGTCAGCTAGACGAAAAACGTTTATTAAACGTCTTAGATTCTACTTTACAGGTGAAAGGTTATTTATTATCAGAAGAACCAGAGTTTTTAATCAACATTAAGAGTGCGGTCTATCAATCCAACTCAGGAAATAGTGTTGGTGTTGGAGTAGGAGGTGGTGGTAGAAATGTTGGTGGTGGCTTGTCTATTGGTATTCCCGTAGGTAACTCAGGAATGAAACGACAATTACTTTTCGACTTTGTAGATGCTAGTAAAAATGCACTCTTTTGGCAAGCAGACACAGAAAGCGGTTTTAGAGATAACGCAGCTCCTATAGATAGAGAGGAGCAACTTAAGCGTGTAGTAATCAAAACATTTTCTAAATATCCTCCAGATTTAGAATAGTAGTTTTCTTAGCTTAAAATTAACCGTTTACCTTTTTTATTTGTAATTGTCCTGTTTTTCAATTCGGTTATTTCTAGTTACCGTTCGGTAAGTTGGTTTGACCGTTGGTCATAATTTACTTTCTAAACACCCTGTTTGGGTATACTTTTACTTCATAATCAAACAAAAACAAACAAAATGATAACACTTGCAAAACTTATAATCGAAACAGTATTAGCAATTATCCTTTAAGTATTAACCAATAAAAACCACCAAAATGAAAAATTTGAATAATAGTAGAGAAGTAGTATTTATAATAGGCTTTATTACCCTTTTAGTAGGAGCCACTTTAGCAATAAGTAGTAAAAGTTTAGCGACTAATTTTTTTCCAATCTACATTGGACTAACCTTAATTGGAACTTCTGTATTACATAAAGAAGAAAATAGTAAAACTATAAAGGCATA
>CAYTRI010000009.1:0-25344 GCA_964440105.1 uncultured Flavobacteriaceae bacterium | reverse complement strand
TAATTGGAACTTCTGTATTACATAAAGAAGAAAATAGTAAAACTATAAAGGCATAAAATGAAAACCAGTACTAAAATAGCTTTCCTATTTATTGGAGCTTTATTGTTGGTTAGTGCTATATTTAGTTTTGTACTTTCAAAACAACTTATTCAAATTACTTTATTAGCACTACTGGGTCTAATAACTGTAATACTTGCTTTTACTAAAAAAGAGCGTAAAGAAATTGTACTTGAATCTAAACTGATAAAAAAGAACCCTTCTTTTATAGTATCAATTACGCTAGTAGCGATATTAATCTCTGGCGGAGTTGGATATATTTTTGGGCAGTTGCTATATCATGTAATTAATTAATGATTAAAATTTAAGTATTAGGCATCAAGAGAATTTTCTCCATTGTACTAATTTTTATGTTTTACCATTTAGGTAAATTTGCAAGATTTATATTGCACTACTTTAACTTATTGGACTAGTTTGATACTATGAATATTACTGATAAAAAAAGAAATCTATTTTTCTGGATTTTACAACTTGTTGGTTGGGGTTCCTTAAATTTTAGCTCATTCCTTTTTCTGCAAAAAATGAGCACCCCGTTCATTATTTTTTCCGTTATCTCAGGATTAATTGCAGGTGTCGGTGCTACAACCCTTTTAAGGTATTATTTAAGAAAACGTCTCACTTTTGAGAGTTTTGATATTAAAATATTTTTCAAAATTGTTTTTGCAACCTTAGTCGCTGCTTTTATATATGGATTTTCGAGTTACCTTATGGGGTATTGCTATGGAAAGTTAGGGCCTGAAATTTCTGAAATAGAGAAGGAAATATTTAAAGGCTTTGATTCCGTTTGGATGCTAGTGTTTAGCTCGGTTTTTATTACTACTTGTTGGTTAATTTGCTATTTGGTTATAAAACTTTTATTAAAAATAAATAGAGACCGGATAGAAAGATTAGAACTGAATACTAATTTAAAACAAGCTCAATTAAACACCCTTAAAGGTCAGATAAACCCTCACTTTATGTTTAATAGTTTGAACAATATTAGAGGTTTAATGCTCGAAGATGTAGAAAAATCTAGAGAGATGCTTACCAAGCTTTCAGAGATGCTTCGTTATTCGTTAACTAAAAATAATGTTAATGGTATTGCAGTCGCCGAAGAATTGGAGATGGTAGCTAATTATATAGCACTTTCTAAAATTCAGTTTGAAGACAGACTTCAATTTGAAAAAAACATTGAAAATGATACACTACAGTTTCAAATACCTCCAATGATTATTCAATTACTGGTAGAGAATGCAGCAAAGCATGGTATTTCTAATTTAAAAGAAGGCGGAAAAATTAAGCTGATAGTTCGAAAAAAAGAATATGGACTTCAAATTCTAGTTATAAACTCTGGAAAATTGGAGATTTCTAAAGGTTCAACACAATTAGGATTAAAAAATATAAAACAAAGGTTGAAATTGTTATATGGTGACAAGGCAACTTTTAGTTTAGATGAAATAAGCAACGAAGTAGTGGCAGAAATTAATATTCCTCAGGTATGAGCATAAAAGCTGTCATAGTAGAGGATTCGCGCTTGGCTCGTAATGAGTTAAAAGAGTTATTAAAAAATCATCCTGAGATTGAACTTGTTGGAGAAGCTGAAAATGTAGATTTGGGTTTTGAGTTGATACAAAAAGAAAACCCAGATTTACTATTTCTTGACATTAACATGCCAGAGAAAGATGGCTTTGAGCTTTTAGAAATGTTAGATGAGGTTCCGATTACTGTATTTACGACTGCTTTTGATGAATATGCGATTAAATCTTTTGAATATAACACTCTTGACTATCTACTAAAACCAATTAATGAAAAGCGATTTGCAACAGCCATTGAAAAAGTAAAATCTAAAATTGAAGGTAAGGATGAAGAAATTTCTTCAGATAAAAAGCTTTTAGAAAGTAGTCAAATATTTATTAAGGATGGTGAAAAGTGTTGGTTGGTAAAGATTGGAGATATTTCACACTTTGAAATTGTAGGGAACTATACGCGTGTGTTTTTTCAAGAAAATAAGCCCTTGGTTTACAAGTCTTTAAATCAAATTGAAGAAAAACTACCTCGAACTTCTTTTTTTAGAGTGAATCGCCAACAAATAATCAACACTAATTTTATCGCAAACGTAGTTCCTTGGTTTAATGGAAAACTAAAACTTACTATGCAAAATGGGGAAGAAGTTGAGGTTTCAAGAAGGCAATCCTATCTTTTTAAGGATAGGATGAGCTTCTAATAAAATTTCTATAGAGACTTTAATAAGCCACCATCAATAGGAATATTAGTTCCGTTTATATAAGCCGCTTGGTCGGATGCTAAAAAAGTAACTAAAAACCCATATTCCTGTGGTTTTCCAATACGTTTAGCAGGTACATTATTTTCCATTGTACTTCTTACCTCGCTAACAGGGATACCTAATTTTTCAGCTTTTTTAGCATTTAATTGAGCAATACGGTCTGTATCAAAATACCCAGTAAGCACACTGTTAACTGTAATACCATCTTTGGCAACATCTATTGACAAACTTTTTCCCCAAGTAACTACAGCAGCACGAATTGAATTTGATAAAGCCAAGTAACTAAGTGGCTCTTTCACAGAGATTGAGGCTACATTAATAATACGCCCCCATTTATTCTTCTGCATATTATTTAAAGCTAATTGCGTTGTATAAACTACAGATTTAAATAATAAGTCAAAGGCATTTTGGTAATCACTTACACTTTTTTCTAATGCGCCACCGGCAGTTGGTCCTTGGGTGTTGTTTACAAGAATATCAACTGTATTGTTATCGAAAAACTCAGTTATTGTTGCTTTATATTCATTATAGTTGCTAAAATCTACTTTTAAATAATTATGTTTTTGACCATTTTCTTTTGGCAAGTCAGCAATCACAGCCTTCATTTTAGCTTCGTTACGAGCCATTAAGGTTACACTAGCGCCACTTTCTGCTAATTGCGTAGCTATTGCTTTACCTATTCCACCGCTACTTCCGCCTATTAAAGCTTTTTTTCCTTTTAAGGATATATTCATAGTTTTTAAATAAAATTAATTCTTACTTATTACACCTCCTGCCCTGAGCTCCGTCGAAGGGAATGTTTATTTATACTCATCTCTGGCAGGGTTAAACACATCCATAAGTTTGCATGGAGTAAGTGCTTTTCCACCATGAGGAGTATTTGATGGAATAATAACTATACTGCCAGGTTCATAAACTTTTGTTGTATTACCAAGTGTGAACTCAAAACTTCCAGATACTACATGCATTATTTGTTCATGAATGTGATGATGCATTGGTACTTCTGCATCTTTTTCAACATCCCAAAAAACCCAGCTCATAGTTTCTGAATGGACTAATTTACCATGGTACCCGGGCATAATTTCTTTCGAAATTAAAGATTCTAATTTATATTCCATATAATTTTTATGTTCTATTCTACTTGATTAAGGTAGTAAAAATTAGGACTATCTTTGATTGGAATTTTTATATATGAAAGTACATTTTATTGCAATTGGTGGCAGTGCCATGCATAATTTAGCTTTGGCCTTAGCTCACAAACAATATCAAGTTACAGGAAGTGATGATGTTATTTTTGAACCTTCTAAAGGACGATTACAGGCTAAAGGCTTATTACCAAAAGAATTTGGCTGGTTTCCAGAAAAGATACAATCAGATTTAGATGCTGTAATCCTAGGAATGCATGCAAAAAAGGATAACCCAGAATTACTTAGGGCCCAAGAATTGGGATTGAAAATATATTCCTATCCAGAATTTTTGTACGAACAGTCTAAGGATAAAACACGAGTTGTAATTGGTGGTAGCCATGGAAAAACTACGATTACTTCAATGATTTTGCACGTTCTTAATTATCATAATATCGATGTTGATTATATGGTGGGTGCTCAGTTAGATGGGTTTGACAGAATGGTCCATTTAACTTCTTATAATGATTTCATGGTATTAGAAGGAGATGAGTATTTGTCATCCCCAATTGATAGAAGACCAAAATTCCATTTGTACCAACCTAATATCGCACTTTTAAGCGGAATAGCATGGGATCATATAAATGTATTTCCAACTTATGAGAACTATCTTGAACAGTTTCAAATATTTGTGGATAGCATAGTCAAAGGAGGCAGTATTACCTATAATGAGGAAGATCAAGATTTAAAAAAAGTGATTGATGCTTCTGAAAATACGATTCGTAAAATGCCTTATCAAACTCCTGAGTATAGTGTTGAAAATGGGGTCACATTGTTAGAAACACCTGAAGGCCCTATGCCTATTGAAGTTTTCGGAAAACATAACCTAAATAATTTGGCTGGTGCTAAATGGATTTGTCAAAATATGGGTGTGGATGAGCTTGATTTTTATGAGGCGATTACTACATTTAAAGGTGCATCTAAGCGGATGGAAAAGATTGCAGAGAGCAAAACTAGTGTAGCATTTAAAGATTTTGCACATTCTCCTAGTAAGGTTGGAGCAACAACCACAGCAGTAAAGGAACAATATCCAAATAGAAAGTTATTAGCCTGTTTAGAATTACATACCTATAGCAGTTTAAATGCTGAGTTTTTAAACGAATATAAAGGGTCATTAAATGCAGCTGATGAAGCAGTAGTTTTTTACTCTCCAGAAGCAGTTAAGATTAAACAATTAAATGAAGTTTCTGAGCAGCAAATAGCAAATGCTTTTCAACGTGATGATTTGAAGATTTTTACAGCGCCAAAAGCTTTTCAAGAATTTCTTTTTAAGAAGAAGTTTGAAAATACTGCACTACTATTAATGAGTTCAGGTAATTATGGAGGTTTAGATTTTAATGAAATTAATTCGTTATTGTAAAAATTAGTTGATTTTATTAGGTCGAATTTTCTTCTCTGATATTGACATTACTAGGCTTTCCCCTTCCCCTTTCTTAGTAATTAATTCAGTATTCTTTTTTTCAGAAACCTCAATAGCTTCCCAAATCAATTTTTTAATTTCTTCTTTTGGAAAAGAAGATATGTCCTTCACTTTTATATGGCGTATAAGTTTTCCTTTACCTTCTAATTTTAAATTGCTTTTTGTTAGTTCGGTTCCACGGTTAAACCCAAAATTTATATGTTTTGAATAAACTGCAATATGACAAAATGCATCTTTCAATTTATCAGATTTAGAATATGCAATCGCAACGGCATTGTAATTATCCCAAATTAACTCGTTAGTTTCCGGGACTAAATCCGTGATAAAATCTCTCAACTCAAAAGTTAACTTTTGAATTTTTTCATCATAGGGAATTAAGAATGTTTTTAGTTTAGAATTAACTTTCATTAAACTCAAGGGTTATATTATTAAACACTAAACTGTCTTAAATGATGGTCTAAATGCTTGTATTCCATCTGTCCCCATTGTTCTTTTGTAAATTCACCAAAAGCAGGATGTGGATACCAAGTTTCTCTTGAGTCTAATTTTGCAAATTCATCAACCATTCCTTTTAACTTATCATACTCAGCTTGAAATTCTTTAGACTCCTTTGCTTTTAATTGTGGTGCAGTTGGAAGGTTTTTTCGCCAAGGCTTATCGTTATAAAGTGATTTTTTAAAGAAGGTTTTTACAAACCAATTTCCTTTAGAATTGTTTTCTCTATTTTCAATTGCAAGTTTTAAAGGGTATTGACAGTGCCAAGCCATTTGCCCAACAGTCATTTTACCCCATTGGCGTTCAGAATCTTCAGTTAGTTTTTCAAGTCTAGTTTTAATTTCTGTATAGCCATCTTCAGATAAAAGTGATTTCATGTGATTAAGTTTTTTAAGAAGTAGAAGATACGAAGACCTGTTCGTTAAAACCAAATCCAAAAATCGGATTATCTTTAACAAATGCAAGAAAAGCAAACTTCATTCTCGATAAAAAATTGGGCAGATGATGATAAACCTAGAGAGAAACTAGTCCAAAAAGGGCGTTCTATTTTGTCCGATGCAGAGCTTATTGCTATTTTAATTGGTTCTGGTAATCGTAATGAGAGTGCTGTTGCGCTATCAAAGAGAATCTTGGCATCGACTAATAATAATTTAAATGAGCTTGGAAAACTTACTATAAAACAATTGATGCAGTTTAAAGGTATTGGTGAAGCAAAAGCTGTTACTATTGCTGCAGCTTTAGAGATAGGAAGACGTAGGAGGGGAGAAGTAGCTCAAAAGGTCACTAAAATAAATAGTAGTAAGGATGTTTTTGATTTATTACAACCAATTTTAGGAGAACTACCGCATGAAGAATTTTGGATTATCTATTTAAACAATTCAAATAAAGTATTACATAAAGAACAATTGAGTAAAGGGGGTATTACTGGAACATTAGTAGACGTTCGTTTAGTATTAAAACAAGCCTTGGAATATAGTGCTGTTGGTTTAGTGCTAGCTCATAATCATCCTTCTGCAACATTAAAGCCTAGCGCTGCGGACAAGCAGATAACTACTAAATTAAAAATAGCTGCTGAAGCATTGGATATAAAAGTCCTTGATCACCTAATCATAACTGAAAAGGCTTATTTTAGTTTTGCCGATGAAAAATTATTATAGATGCTGCTAATCTACACGCATAAAACCTCTAAACGTTTCATCTATATTATGAAACATGTTTTTACTCGAATTTTGGGTATTGACGTAAGTTTCACAACCGCTGTAGAAGATTTTATTAAACACTCTGGACCTAAAATTACTTATACAAAACAACCTTTACAAAACGAGTTTTTTATTAGAAGTAATAGTCTTTTATTTGAACAAGGAATAAATGATGTAGAAGTAAAAATTGAAGATTGGGAGGGGCTTCCTTGTTTTTTTGCGGCTGGAGAAAGAAGTAATATTCCTTTTGACATTTTTGCGGCTAGTTTTTACTTAATAAGTAGGTATGAAGAGTATTTGCCACATGTTAAGGACGATTTAGGTCGCTTTCCTGTTAAAGAAAGTTTGGCATATCAAAACGGGTTTTTACAACGTCCATTAATTGATTTATGGGCTAAAAAGTTTTTACTTAGTTTAAAGGAACGTTTTCCAGAGATAAAACAAAAAAAGAAGGAATATCAGTTTACCTCTATTATAAATGTTACCTCTTCTCATTGCTTTGCTTACCGTGGGTTTATTAGAACTATTGGAGGAGTTCTATTAGACTTTAGCAAATTCAAACTTTTACGTTTGGTTAAACGAGTTGCAGTTTGGATTAACCCTAAAAAAGACCCTTATAATAACTTCACTTATTTAATGAATTTGCATAAAGAAATAAAATGTAAAACCATGTTTTTCTTTCAATTTGCAGATTATTCAAAACATGATAAGAACGTTTCTATCCATAAAAATAAGTTTAGATACTTAATAAAATCAGTAGCTGATTACAGCATAGTTTCTTTAAGCGCTTCATATAGTTCTTCTTTAGACAATACTATACTAAAAGAGGAAAAAAGTAAATTGGCAAACTTAATAAATAGACCAGTTAGATATTCTCGAATGCGTTATAATAGGGTAAACATCCCTAAAACATATCAAGATTTAGTCGAAACAGAGTTCACAGATGATTATACAATGGGATATACACATGAAATGGGCTTCCGCGCAGGCACATGTACCCCATTTTACTTCTATGATATTAATTTAGAGGTTCAACAACCTATAAAAGTGCATCCATTTGCAGTTTGTGATTATTCATTCTTAAAATTTAAGAAACAAGGACAAGTATTTGAAAAACTTGATTTTATGTTTAGAGAAATCAAAGAGGTGCAAGGTAATTTTAATATTGTTTTTTCAAATGAATTGTTGGGGAGTTCTAATCGTTTAAAGTGGTTAGATTTATATAAAGCTACACTTAAAAGGTATTATGTTTAAAGAATCTGTTACAGATGTTTTTTTTGATTTAGACCATACACTATGGGATTTTGAAAAGAACTCGGCCTTAACCTTTGAAAAAATATTAAAACATAATGAAGTTGATGTATTAATTGCTGATTTTTTAGATGTATATATTCCAATTAATTTAGAATATTGGAAGTTATATAGAGACGAAAAAGTAACCAAATCTGAGTTGCGTTATCAAAGACTTAAAAAGACCTTTGATGCTATTGAATTTAGTGTTTCAGATAGTTTAATAAATACATTATCAGAAGAGTACATTGAACACCTTTCGTCTTACAACCATGTTTTCCCTCATACTTTCGAAATTCTTGATTATTTAAAACCAAAATATAGGCTTCATATTATTACCAATGGTTTTCAAGAAATTCAAGATAAAAAATTAAAGAATGCAAATTTGTATGATTACTTTGAGCAGATTGTGAATTCTGAAATGGCCGGAGTTAAAAAACCTAGTCCTAAAATTTTCGAATTAGCTCTTAATTTGGCTAAAACAAAAGCTAAGAACTCGGTAATGATTGGTGATAATCTAGAAGCAGACATTCTTGGAGCCCAAGCGTTAGGATTTTACACGATTCATTTTAATGCTCACAAAGAATCTGAACACAATTATTGCAAAATGATTAATAGTCTCAACGAAATAAAACACATTTTGTAGAGTTATACTAGTAGGGTATAGCATTTTTAGGTTGTTCCCTTTACACTAGAATTGCTATTATGAAAAGAGTCTTGTATTGTCTTTTTTTAGTCTTACTGGTTTCTTGTGCTGAAGAACAAAACTTTGATCAGTTTGATGATTTAAGTGTAGTACCAACTTTAGCTACAAGTATTTTTTATTTTGAATCTCCAGAAGATATTATCAATCAGTCACCTCCAGGAACCTTTTACATTCAAACTTTTACATTCGAAGCATTTAATGAAGCGTTTGTTTCTGAGGGAGTTTTAGATGGCGCTATAACATATCAATTAGAAAATACTACAAGTAAAGAACTAAGTTTATTAGTTGAATTTTTAGATGAAACGGATACTGTTTTAGATAGTGAGTCTTTCACTGTCCAGCCTCAACCAGCTCCATTATTAGAACGGCAAGTTGCTTATGGAAATGCCGATAGAAGTTTAGACATATTAAGAAATACTACAAGAATTAGAGTAACTAGTGAAAACCTAGGTAATAATACTAGTCAATCTACAGCTAATGAACCTAGAATAATCTTAAGATCCAGCGCAGTATTTAGGGTAAGACTACAATGAGAAAGATTAGACTAGTTTTTTTAGCCATACTACTGAGTATGGGTTTTATTAGTGCGCAAAACAAACAATTGCTTTACGATTTCTATGAAACCCCTCAATCTTTATTATTAAACCCTGGAGTAAAGACACCCTATAAATGGCATGCAGGAATTCCTGTAATTTCTGGCATTGCCGTACAAGCTGGCAGTAGTGGAATTACTGTAAATGACTTATTCGCAAATGATGGACTTAATTTTACTGATAAGGTAAGAGATAGGGTTGTAAATGGTTTAAGCGATAGAGATGAGTTTGGCGCTGGGTTTCAAATAGATATTTTGAATATAGGTTTTAGAAACGCTAACCGTCCAGAGGATTATTATTCTTTTGGTATGTATGGCGAATTTTCTGTAACGCAATATTGGCCAAAGGATTTGGCTATTTTAGCTTTTGAGGGTAATGCGAATAATTTAAATCGAAGATTTAATCTTAGTGATATAACAGCTTATAGTGAGGGTGTTAATGTCTTCCATTTTGGAATAAATAGAAAAGTAAGTGATAAATTAAGATTGGGTGCTAGAGGAAAAATCTACTCAAGTATTTTTAATGCTAAATCAACTTCAAATAAAGGCTATTTTGTAACTACGCAAGGCGAAAATAATATCCTTAGAAATACACTAGTTGCAGATGTACAAGTACAAACCTCAGGTTTAAATGAAATTGAGGAAAGTGAAGATTCTAATACAAGTATTGGAAGTCTTTTGCTAGGAAGAGCATTTTTTGGAGGTAATCTGGGCTTAGGCTTTGATGTTGGCTTTACATATAAAATTAATGACAGAACTTTTTTAACAGGTAGTTTATTGGATGTAGGGTTTATTCATCATACAAAAGATGTAAAAAACTTTACTTTAGAAGGAACCGCTTCTAATGAGGGAATAGAGATTATTTTACCAGAATCTTTTAATGACCTAAACAGTGATATTTGGCAAAACCTTGTTGATGATATTGAAGCTCAAATCCCATTTGAAACAAATTCTGATTCTTACGTAACATTACGTCCAATAAAATTAAATGCTTCAATTAGATATAATTTTGGCGAGCAAAACCAAAAAACAGAAGATTGTTACTGTGGGACAAGCGTAGTTGATAATGATAGCCCTTTTGATTATAAAAACGCAGTTGGAGGGCATTTGTATATTATCAATAAACCTAAAGGACCACAGGCGGCACTAACGGCATTTTATCAAAAACGTATAGGTAATGCATTAGCAATTAAAGCTACTTATACTGCAGATAAATTTACATATACAAATATTGGATTAGGACTTAATTTTCAAGCAGGGCCAGTTAATTTTTATATTCTTGGAGATAATCTACTTGGTTACCAAAATATTCCTGATAGCCATTATGCATCTTTACAATTTGGATTTAATATCATATCTTGGAACAGTAATTGATTACTGTTTTTCATGAAAAATATATTCTTTTTATTCACAATAGTTTTTACTATCTCATTCAATAGTAGCGCACAATTTAATGACTATAAATATATAGTTATACCTAAACAATTTGAAACTTTTAATAAGCAAAATCAGTATCAGACGAGCACATTACTTAAATACCTTTTTAGTAATAGTGGTTATACAGCTGTTTATGATGATGCTTTTCCAAAAGATTTATTAGATAACGGCTGCTTAGCACTTAAAGCTTATTTAGATAATAATCCTTCTCTTTTTCTAACTAAAGTGAATATAGTTTTAAAAGATTGTAACGGACAAGTTGTTTTTACATCAGTAGAGGGACGCACAAAAGAAAAAGAGTATAAGACTGCTTATAATTTAGCAATTAGGGAAGCTTTTAAGTCTTTCGAAAATTTAAACTATAAATATTCTCCTAAAGAAGAAGTAGTGGCAGAAAAACCAATTGTAGTTAGTTTTAAAAATGATGTTAAGTCTTTAGATGAAGAAACTGCCAAGACCACTCCAGTAATAAATGTACAAGAAGCAGTTGTTGTAAAAAATATTGAGAAACAGTCGAAAGAAAGTGTCGAAGAAACGCAAACTGTTAGTCCAACAATTAAAGAAAAAATTCAAGAGAAAGATATTTTAAAAGACAAAGTAGAAGTGCTCTACGCTCAGCCAACAGAAGATGGATTTCAATTAGTAGATAGTACCCCAAAAATTCAATATAATCTTATAGAAACATCAGTAGAGAATGTTTTTTTAGCTAATCACGGCGATAAGAATGGAGTTGTTCTGAATAAAAACGGCAAATGGTTTTTTGAGTATAAAGAAGGGGGAGAAAAAAAGCTTAAAGAGTTAAATATTAAGTTCTAGAATTGGTATTTATCTTTCCAACGTTTTTTTAGAAAGTCTCGCATAGCATTTTCACGTGGATTATTACCTAATTTAAAAAAAGTAGTACCAGTAATTTCATCGGGTAAGAATTCAGATGCTACAAAATTATCTTGGTGGTCATGCGCATATTCATAGCCTTTGCCATACCCTAAATCCTTCATGAGTTTAGTTGGAGCATTTCTAATTTCTAGTGGAACGGACAAATCTCCAGTTTCTTTTACTTTTTGCTGCGCAAGCTTAATAGCAGCATAACTAGCATTACTTTTAGGTGAACTAGCAAGATAAGTAGCGCATTGACTTAGAATAATTCGTGCTTCTGGATATCCAATAGTATTTACTGCCTGAAAAGTAGAATTAGCTAGAACTAATGCAGTAGGGTTGGCGTTTCCAATATCTTCTGAAGCCAGAATCACCAATCTACGAGCAATAAATTTTACGTCTTCACCACCTTCAATCATGCGTGCTAACCAATAGACAGCAGCATTTGGATCGCTGCCACGTATAGACTTTATAAAAGCAGAAATAATATCATAATGTTGCTCCCCAGTCTTATCATAAAGGACCGTATTTTTTTGAACTTTTTGTAAAATCAATTCATTGGTAATAGTTATTTTATCTCCAGATTCCGAATTAACAAGTAACTCAAAAATATTTAATAGTTTTCGCCCGTCTCCACCAGAAAGCCTAAGTAATGCTTCAGTTTCTTTTAGTTCAACCTTTTTTGTCTTTAAAAAATCATCTTCATTTAAAGCTCTAGCTAACAAAGCTTCTAAGTCTTTTTTTTCAAAAGGATTTAATATATAAACTTGACAGCGAGATAGTAAAGCTGGTATAACTTCAAAACTTGGATTTTCAGTTGTTGCT
The DNA here is from genome assembly GCA_964440105.1 of uncultured Flavobacteriaceae bacterium. Classification (GTDB taxonomy): domain Bacteria; phylum Bacteroidota; class Bacteroidia; order Flavobacteriales; family Flavobacteriaceae; genus Croceitalea. The sequence continues at coordinate 13,000 of CAYTRI010000009.1, read as the reverse complement.
CCTATTAAGGTAACCCAACCTTTTTCTACAGCGCCGAGTAGAGAATCTTGTTGAGATTTACTAAAGCGATGAATCTCATCAATAAATAGTATTGGATTTTTTGCTGTAAATAAACCGCCACTTTGCTTCGCTTTTTCAATTACTTCTCTAACATCTTTAACGCCACTGCTGATTGCGCTTAGAGTATAAAAAGGACGTTTACTTTCTGTAGCAATTATATTAGCTAAAGTAGTTTTTCCTGTACCTGGAGGCCCCCAGAGGATTAATGATGGTATTATTCCTTGCTTTATTTGATGCGTTAATGCTCCTTTTTCACCCACTAAGTGGTTTTGACTAATATAGTCTTCAAGTGTTTTTGGCCTTATACGTTCTGCTAAGGGTTTATTCATCGTATAAAAATAACTAAAAAGATAGCGTGACAATTTATCCGATTTTGCAATTATGGAAAAGATTTTGCGACATTAGATGTATGTCTGTAGAAAATAATTTGAAATTTTCAAACTCAGTGTTATTTGGTCCATTATTGGCGGTACTTTCCATATGGATTGTATTTTGGGTGGAAGTAACGTTTGATGTTAATTTAAATAAATTTGGAGTTAGGCCAAGAGATATAGTAGGTTTAAGAGGTATTGTGCTAAGTCCTTTTATACATGGTTCTATAGAGCACCTATATAACAATACTATTCCTTTAGCTACTTTAACAGCTGCTATGTTCTATTTCTACAAAACCGACGCTATAAAAGTGTTACTTTTTGGTGTTTTGTTTTCAGGCTTGTTTACATGGCTTATAGGCAGACCATCATACCATATAGGAGCAAGTGGATTAATATATGTTTTGGTAAGCTTTATTTTTTTTAAAGGAATTATAGCAAAACATTATAGATTAATAGCCTTGTCGTTGGCAATGGTGTTTTTGTATGGGAGCATGATATGGTATATTTTTCCAATAAAGGAAGGTATTTCTTGGGAGGGACACTTATCTGGGTTTATGGTAGGGCTACTGCTAGCTTATATATTTAAAACAAAGCTTATTAAGGAGAAAAGATATTCATGGGAGAGAGAAGGATATAATGAAGAAGAGGACGAGTTTCTAAAACATTTTGATAAAGATGGAAATTTTATTGAAACAGTTGATGAGCCTATTAATGAAGTAAAAATTAACTACCATTTTAAGAAGGATAATGAATAAGGAAAACTAGCCCTTTCGTTGTCTAACAGCTTCATATAAGAATACACCACAGGCTACGGAAACATTTAGTGATGCTATTTCGCCTAATAGCGGTAATTTTACCTTACTATCTACCATTTTAAGAATTGACGGATTAATACCGCGGTCTTCGGAGCCCATGATTATGGCGCAAGGAGTTTTAAAATCTATATCGAAAATAGAATCATCTGTTTTTTCTGTCGCTGCTATTAGCTTTATTCCTGATGCCTGAAGATAAAAAATTGCATCTTTTAAATGGTCTACTTTAGAAATAGGAATATTAAATGCAGCACCAGCAGAAGTTTTTATAGCATCATCATTAAGGGGGGCAGAACCACTTTTTGGGACTATAATTGCATCTACACCACAACACTCGGCTGTTCTTATAATTGCACCAAAATTGCGTACATCTGAGATTTGGTCTAGTAATAAAAAAAGCGGAGTTGTTTTTTCCTCAAGAATGTTTTCTAATAAAGGCTCAAAATCATGAAAACCTATTAGAGAAATATTTGCGACTGCTCCTTGATGGTTATGTTCTGTAAGTCTATTTAGCTTTTCTACAGGAACATAAGAGCTACTTATTTTATTCTTCCTAATAGAACTTTCTAATTCTTTAAACAAATCACCTTTATTCCCTTTTTGAAGGTATATCTTATTTATAGGCTGATTTGCTTGGATAGCTTCTAATATGGCTCTTATGCCATAGATTTGGGTGGTTTTACTCATGCGACAAAGGTAAATAAAAAACCATCCCAACATATGTGAGGATGGTCACTGTTTTTAAACCAGAATTAAGGATTGATTATTTTCCTTTTACAGCGTAATCTTCTCGGTCTATGGTATTGGCAAACTGAAATAAAGTTATTAAATCGGCTTCTTTTTTTAAATTAAGTCCTTCTTTCTTAATGAGGCTTACTACTTGAATTTTCTCATTCTCTTTGAATAACTGCAACAGCTGCGATTTTTTAGATGGAAGATAGCTGACGATTTCAGAATTTATATCTCCAAGATAATAATCAGAAGAATTTATAAAACGATTTGGAGTGTTATTAATCATAGAATTTTCAGCTACTTTACCTCTGCTAAATTTTATTTTCATTCGTTGAAAAAGTTGATATTTTTCACCATTCGCTTTTACAATTAGATAATCACTTTCTTTCTTACCTTTTTCATTGATAAAAGTGGTATAGCGAATTTCTTTGTCAGCAAATACAGCGCGGATATTCTCATCTTTTATAAGGGCCTTGTATTTCTCTTCTTGCATATTGGTTCTTTTTACCTCTAACTCTTTACTGTATGCGTTGTAGCGTGTGTAAAACGTTCCAAGTAGCTCATTGTTCTTATAAAGTGTGCTCTTTTCAAAAGTGCTGGTTAAATATGGTGATCCTTTAGTATTGGATATTGTTGCCTTGGATGAAGAAATGGCAACATCAGAATACAATAAGTTGTTAATTGCTTGTCCAGAATTTGTAAACAAAGCATCGAAATCTCCACAATTAGTCGCTTGAGCACGTAAATCTCCTGTACTTTGTATTACCTGCGCAAAAGCTATACTGGCAGAAAAAAGTAAGATAGTAAATAGTAAGTTTTTTGTTTTCATAATAAATGGCTTTATTGATTAGTGACTTTAAGGTAGTAAAAAAACAAGTCCTCGAGTAAAAAAGCCTGATTTTTTTCGACTTAATTTATTGATTATTAAATAACTGGGTAATATTTTTGGATTACTGCAATAAATCGATGTAAAGAAAAAGATTTCTTATGGTATTTTCATTATTTACATCAGGTTTATTCTTTTTAAAATAGGCTTGAATTTTTGAGGCTTCTGCCTTTGAGAATAGTTTACTTAGTTTTTTCTTGTTAAGTGGTAGTTCTTTTATTGTCTTTTCTTCGTTTTTCTGAATATAGTATTCAGTATAATTTGTGAACTTACTCGGAGTGGGGTTAACCATGGAATTCTCCGCTGCTTTAGCTTCTGTAAATTTTATAAATAGCCTTCTGTAGAGAGTATATACTTTACCTGTTTCTAATAAGGTCAAATAACCTTCAAAAGGATTTCCCTTTTTATCAATAAATTTGCGATAGACAATTTCGTTATTTATCGTAACTAGTTTGACTTCTGTATTTTTGATTAGTGCTAGCTGTTTTTCCTCTTCTAGCAACGTTTTTTTTACTTCAATCTCATTGTTATATGCATTAAATCGATAGTATACTTTTCCGAGTTCTTCTTCATTATAATAAACTTTTCCTGGCAAAAAAGTTTTATCCTCATAGGCTGAACCTATTTCTGCTCCAACATAATGTGTTACAATACCATCGTCATCACGAACTTGATTAAAAAGTATATCCATCATAGGTGTTCTTTTCTGAAAAAAATTAGCTAATGGACTCATTTCAAAATTTGAACTCCCTAACGCCTGTTGCACTTCACTATTACTAGTATTTAGCACTTGGCTATTTATTGTTAGTAAGCTAAAACTAAATAGCAAGAATATTGTTGACTTTTTCATTCTAAGTAATTTTAGAAATTTATATAGTTTATCCAATTTTTACAGCACTTATAGTGTATTTAGATATTCGAAAAGTTTTATTAAGTCAATTTCTTTAACAAAATCTAATTTATTTTCTTCAAGATATATTTTTACTTTGTCTTTATGTTCCTTTTTTATTTGCTTTAGGAATTTACCTTTTTTCTGAGCTAAATAATCAATTCTATTAGCGTTTTGTTTCTCATAATAAAATTCTTCAAAGGGAACATACCTGCTAGGGACAGAATTCACCATAGAATTTGCAGCGGATTTGCCTTCAACATATTTTATAGCTAGCCGATGAAATAGTTTATAATTATTACCATCATGAATCATGGAAAGGTATCCATTTTTTGTCTGGGATTTTTTATTTACATAAGTAGTAAAACGGAGGGTTTTAGTGCCGTATTGCACACTTAAATTCTTGTCAGCTAATAGTCTCTTCGTATTTTCTTGGTCAAGAGATTCTTTTAATTCGATTTCGCTATTGAGTGCGTTAAAGCGAATGTAGAAATTACCAATAAGTTCATCACTATAGTAAACTTTGCTTTTAACAAACTTTTCATTTAAGTATGGGGAACCCATTATTTCTTCATTAAATGTTGTTTGTTTTTTATCTCTTAAATCGGCAAAAACCAAATTTAGCATAGGGTTGCCACCAGCAGCATTATCAAAAAGGGCTTGTTCTCCGGTTGGTGCGGCTCCTAATTGTCCAAAACCGATTGAGATGAATAGTAAACTACAGATTGTAGTAAAAAATCGCTTCTTCATATTAGTTAAGATTTATTAAAAAATATTGCTTTATAAATTAAGATTAGTAATTTCAATAGCATCCTTATTATAGGCATATGCGCGCCAGTAAAATCCATCTCCTAAGAATTTCCAAACAATCTCACCATTCTGGGTAACTTCCCAAATACCTGCGTCTCCTTCAGTAATTAAAGTATTTCCATTTGGTAAACGAACAGCTCCAGAAACTCTAGCAGAGTATAAATCAGAGTCGGTAAAAGACCAAGCTACAAAAGGTTCATTATTTGAATTAATATCTAGATTAAATGTTTCAGGGAGTTGTAATTCATATACTGTTGATTGTTCTAATTCAGCCCCGTTTGAAAAAACGAGCATACTCCTGTTATCTGTTAAAAGGTTGGGATAATGATTGTTATTAAACAATCTATCTCCATTGTTATTTTGATATGCACTTGGATTCCCAAATCTATAAATTAGGTCGCCACCTTTTCCATAATTACCTCCGGTATGTGAAGACGCTTCTTCTATAGACGTGCTATGGTCGATTACCCATATTTCGCTATAAAAATTGACACTTAGGTAGATAACATCTTTATTTTCATCATAGGCGATACCATTAGCATGGGTTAAATCTCCATCATCTCTTTGATTATAGTTGAAATCTATTAATTGCGAATTTTCTTTAACAATTCCATAATTTGCCTTAGAATCGTCATGTTCTTGTACTAGATGATTCAATGCTTGCCATTCCCAAACAATTTCATTAGTTGTAGGATTAATCTCTATAATACCATCTAAAAATACCTCAACATCTAGTTCGTATCCATTGGCTTGTGTATCTTCTTTCGAATACCTTGTCCAAGTCATAGTTAAAATGTTGCCGCTAGGTAGCATTTCTGCATCATGATGTGTAATATATTCTTCTGTAGAATAAACAAAACTCCAATCCTCATTACCATCATAGTCTAAGAGCTGTGTTTTGCCACCAGACCCTCCTAAAAGTATCTTGGGGTCCTCAGATTCTACCATGGTTAGTAATTGTCCATTTTGTAATAAAAAACAATCGTTGCCCAAGTCTCCACCTTTTAAGTTCCATTGGTGTTTAACAGTTGCATTTTTGTCCATTAAGTATACATAGTCATTTCCTGCATCATTTACAAGGATATAGTTATTATCAACAAGTTCTTTATTATAAAAAATTACTTCCCCAGCAGATGTTCCTATTGGATTTGGGTTAACATTACTTTCACCATCATCAGGTTCTTCATTTTCCGTTTCTGATTCCTCTACTATTGTATCAATTGTATCCCCGTTATTATTACTAGTTACATCATCTGGTTGTGTTGTGCAACCAAAAATTGTAACAAATAATATAATTGCTATTGCACTATTAAAGGTTTTCATAATAATTTGTATTTATTACAATGTAAAAAGGCCACGTTTAAGTGGCCTTTAAATTTACATGTTATTTCAAAATTTATTCACAGACTTTTAATTCTATTTCATAAACAATTGGTCCTTGGCCATTTGTATTAGGGAAAGGTCCTCCTACAACAGCTTTTTTACCATTTGGATCGATTATGTTAAAAGTATTTTCATCATCCCAGTCTAAACTAGTGTATATTACAGTTAAAGAAGTTGCTCCTTCTGGAACTGTAAATGAACCTGTGGCTTCTTCTCCCGTTTCTACAGAAAAAGGTGAACCTTCAACTTCTGCGCCATCTAGAGTTATGGTAAGGAAGCCACCATTCCAACCATCACCGTAGCTATCTGCCATTTCAATCGAATATTCTCCTGGGAATGGTGCATCAGCATTTAACTGTACACATTCGGAAGTGGTAATACTAAAGAAATATTCGGTATCATCTTCATCCGTGGTAATAATTCTTCCATCAGTGGTAATGATTTCATAGCGTAATTTAAGGTCATCACCTACACTTAAGTCAGTTAAAGCAACGTCATCACCAAGTAAATCATCTATTGTGTAAACAAGTTCCAAAGTTCTTGCTCCTTCTACCAACATTAAATCTGCAATAGCATAAGTGTCAAATAAGGCTTCTTCTTCAGAAAGGTTTGTTCCATCTTCTCCAATTGTTAAATCTCTAAAAGTTCTGTAAACATTTAAAGTTTCAAGCAAAGAACCTTCACTTTGATCGTCTATGGTAATACTAGCTTCGTAGTCTTCATTAATTGCACCTTCAGAAAGGTCAAACTCATCACTTGTATTAACCTCGTACTCAAATGCGATTCCATCATCTATTAACAATGAATATGCAAAAGGAGAACTAAAAAATGAACCCCCAGTTACAGTTGTTGCAGCATCTGCAGCACTAAAAGAACGGCCATCAGTAAAGAAAAGTTCTAGGTTTATGGCTATTCTGTCTCCTGGAAGAACACTTGTTAAATCAAGCCCTAAAGCTGTTAATGCCTCGTCCATTGTATAAGAAAAGTCAGCAGTAGGTAAACCTCTTGCTCCTGAAATAAAATCTGAAGCAGCTAATGTGCCGAAAGCTAGACCAGAACTAGAATCATCAGCGAGTTCGGTGTTATTATCAACATAATCTAAAGTAATGTCTACCCTATCGATTAATTCACCTTCGGATTCATCCTGTTCTTCAACAGTTAAGAAAAATGTTTTTTCAGGTCTAAAAATATCAAAAACTTCGTCTGAGTCGTTGTCAATAACATCGGTTATCGTTCTCAATACTGCTCCTGGAGCATTGCCTTCGATTACTTCTTCAACAGCTGTTTTGTCACTTTCACAAGATGTTACTAAAGCAAAACAGGCTAAAGCACTTAAATATATATTTGTTTTTTTCATCATTGTTTTATTTAGTTAGCAGGTGGAAACGCTGGTGAAGCAGGGTTTGTGTCCCAGAACACTTGAGTTGTTACACCTGATTTTTGTTCTACAAATTGATTATTGTTAGCTGCATTAGCAGGATAGAAAAAAGTACGGATATAAGCACCTGGGTCTGGCTCTAAATTAGGTTCAATATCATCAGGGAAACCAGTTCTTCTATAAAAATTAAATCCATCATGACCATTACCCTTAAGAGCGGTAAAAAATTGTTCAGCAATTACATTCCATTTTCCAGTGCCTTCTGCATCATCAAAAGAAACACCAGTGTTTAATATAAATGCATCATTTTCCGCCATAGATGGGGCTAATGACAAGTCAGCTGCTGCGTCTAAAGAACCAAAGGATTGTACTTTAGTAATTGACTTAGCTAAACCTGCCAACATAAAAGTCCTGGCCGCTGTTGGGTCACTATTCATACTCATTTCAGCTTGCCAAAAATCAACAGTTGAGGCTAAAAGCATTGGGGTGATACCAGCACCACCACCACCTGATCCTAGTGCTGTTTCTCCAAAACTGTCATCATCAAATTGTCCCGCATCTGGGTATACTCCTGGAGCAGTTCTTAAGAAACCATCTGGTGGAATACCTTCATCATTTCCATGATTTCTTCCCCAATATCCGTTAGGTAATGAACAATATGGAAAGCCTCCATCAATATATTGTGGTGGAGCAGTAGTAGTTGAACAGGATAAAGTCTCTTCATTAGGAGCTACTCCTGGTGCACCGGGTGTAGTAGCACTTTGGCGGTAAAAGTAATAACGTATTCTAGGATCTGTATTTTCAGCCATTAAATTCATAAGCCAAATTGATTGATAATCCCCAGCTCCAGTATTAGTGTAGTTCCCAGCATAGTTGGGATGACGAGTATCTGGTTGTACAGCATTAGTACCCCAACCAAATTGTAAATCATCATCAGAACTAGCTATAAAGCTACCTGAATCTATAATACTATTAAAACCTGCAGTATTACCTGTATTCATATAAAGTCTCAACTTTAAAGTATTACAAGCTAAAATCCATTTATCAGCATCACCACCATAGAAAAAATCATTTACGGGCAGTGCAGATGATGTTGTATTAAAGTTTGCTATAGCTTCATCTAATAAGCTAATTGAAGCTGCATAAATATCTGCAGCAGAATCCACATTAGGATTTAATATATCTGGTGTGGAAATAGCTTCAGAGTAAGGAATATCTCCAAACATGTCTACCAGCATAGTTATGGTGTAAGCTTCAATAAACTGTCCCATACCAATGTGGTAATTAAGACCAGCTTCTTCTGCTAAAACATTCATATCACGAATGTTTTTAATAACTTCTTGGTAAGATCTTTCCCATATAAGATCAAAATTAGCTGGAGAATAGGCATTTTGGTAATCTCTAGAACCCATGTTCTCTATTCGTGTCACTTCGGCCATATCTTCACCAGCTTCTTCTACGGTTCTTGCAAAAGTTTCCTGCACTCCGTTTATTAGAAAATCTGGATCTGCTTGACTTGGTGTCAGTGCATTTGGATTTTCAGTCAAATCTAATTCTATGGTCTCGCATGAGTTGAAAACAACACCAGCTGCAAAGACAACAGCAATATATTTAATTATTTTTTTCATGATTAAATTCTTTTTTTTTATTAAAATGTTGCTTTTACACTTAATCCAAATCTTCTTGAACTAGGCCCGTTTAAGAAATCGAAACCTCTACCATTACCTACTCCAACACCAGCAACATTGGGATCAAAATTAGTGCCATCAGGAATATTAATTGCCTCATACCATAAATTAAAACCTGATAATGTTAGACTTAACGAGCCGAATGGAGTTTTATCTAGCATTTTAGATGGGATTGAATATCCAAGTGAAAGTTCTTGTAATCTAATAACAGATGCGTCCCAAATACCAAGCTCATCTGGTCCAAATAGGATATTACTAAAGTAAAAGGTAGAATTATTAATCTGTTGTGAGTTAGTTGAACCATCAGCTTGCACGCCAGGAAGAACAAAAGTGTTTAGACGATCAACAGTATCAGTAGTTAATCCACGACCTAACAACACAGAGGTTGTTCTACTATATATATCTCCTCCATGAGTGTAATTTAATAAAAAGTTGAAAGAAAAGTTTTTGTAGTTTACACCACTCCCTACATTTAACTGCCAATCTGGATTTGGATCACCAATAACAAAAGTTCCTTGCTCTTCAACATAATTACCAGCAGCATTTACTAAGAAGTCTCCATTATCATCTCGTTGAATTCGAGTACCAACAATAACACCAAGTTGCTCTCCTACAATTGCCGCATTACCCAAGTTGCTAAACCCAGAATAAACTACAATATCAGTATCAAGACCTAAATCCGTTACTTCAGAATTGTTTGCAGTCCAGTTGGCGTTAATATTCCAACTAAAATCTCCTTCGTCAACACCTCTGAATAGGTTTAAGGTTGCATCTATTTCTACTCCGTTTGATTTTATTTCACCAATATTGGTTTGCGTAGTAGTAAAACCAGTTGATGGATCTAGAGGTCTATCAATAATCAAATCCGATGTTGTTCTAGTGTAATAGGATGCATCAAGCGATAATCTGTTATTAAAAAACCTTCCTTCAAGACCAAACTCAATCTCAGATAAAAGTTCAGGTTTTAGGTTAGGATTACCTAATAGATTTGCGCTACTGTTAGTAACTACATCGTTTCCATCAGCATCTTGAAAATCTTGAGTATCTAGTATAAGTGTTGAAGCTACAGGAAATCCTGTCGGAAAGTTTGCAGAAGTTCCAAATCCTGCTCTTAATTTTAGATAATTTACTCCGTTTTCACTCTGTAAACCATCAATAATCTTTGTTGGTATTATAGATAAACTTGCACTAGGATAAAATATAGATCTGTTTTCAATCGCTAAATTAGATACATAATCATTTCTACCTGAAAGTGTTAGATAAACTTTTCTATCATAATCAAAATCTAATTGACCATACAGTCCGACAATATTACGTTGTGAAGTAAATTGTATTTCATCTTGTAGGGCAAAATTAAAATGTCTTAAAACCCCAAACACTTGCTGACCATTACTTGAAACACCATTCTGGTTAAAAATCTCTCTACGAGTAGTTGCACCTGCATTAAAACTAAAACCTATTTTCTCAGAAAGTTCATATTGACCAGTTAGAATAATATTGTGGTCTAAAATGGTAGTGGTATTGCTCCAAGTTGATAAAATTCCACTTTGGGTAGCAACACTTCCGCCAACACCACCTTTGTTTTGAGAATTAGTATTAGCTTCAACCCCAACATCTAAGCCAAATCTATAGGTAAGATTAAGATTGTCATTAATTTCATATGCTAATGCAGCGTTACCAAAAACACGATTGGTTTGTTGTCTGTTTTTAGCATTTTTAATAGTCCATAGTGGATGCTGTATACTGTTGTTTTGACGATAGTAAACACTGCTACCATCAATAGGGCTTTCAAAAGGGAGGCCTTGAATATCAATACTGCGAGGTGTGTAAAACAGGTTGGCAAAAATAGAAGAGCCAGTTCCAAAAACACTGTTACCGGTACTCGCAGCAACTGGTGGAGAAACAAAATCTGTATTGGAAAAGTTCATAGTACCAGACACTGTGAATTTATTAGAGAGAATAGCTCTACCACCTAAACCTACCGTATAACGATTAAGTTCATTACCAGGTGTAAAACCTTGATCATTTAAATGGCCAAAGTTGGCATTATAGGAAACTTTACCATCTTCAGAAGCACCTCTTACGTTAACAGAATTAGTTTTAACGACACCTGTTCTAAAGAATTTTTCAACACTATCATAAGGTCTCCAGTCATATCTAGTATTAGCCAGTTCTGGAAAGGCTGCTTGAATTGCAGATGTTGAAGTTGAATAAGGGTGAGGAAGTGTTCCGTTATCATCAATAGCTGATTGTCCGCCCCATCCGGCGATACCACCTCTGTTAAAACTAGGTCCCCAATTACTGAAGAACCAGCCAAAGGCTTGGTCAAAACCATTACCATATTCGTCTTGGTAATCTGGTAGCGAAGCAATTTCGTTAAAGAAGATCGAACTACTAACTGTAATTTCATTCTTTTTAACACCACCACCACCAGCAGCGCCATTTTTAGTTGTAATTAAAATCACACCATTTCTACCTGCAGTTCCATAAAGAGTAGCTGCCGCTAAACCTTTAAGTACATTAACGCTCTCAATATTGTTTGGGTCAAGGTCCAAGAATCTACTTGATCCATTGTTACCATTTATAAAGTCGTTTCTTCCGTCGCCCCCATTGGTAGTCTGACCGTCGGTCCCACTATTAAAAGGAACACCATCTACAATAAATAATGGTTGGTTACTACCACTAAAACTACTTAAACCACGTATTACAATACTGGTACCAGACCCAGAAAGACCACTTTGTGCTGTAATATTTATACCAGAAGCCTTACCAGTAAGAATTCTACCAACATCACCTTCTGCTCTTTGCTCTATTAAGTCCTTATCAACTTCAGCAACGGCATAACCAAGTGCCTGCTTTTCTTTCTTAATACCTTGCGCGGTTACTACAACTTCTTCAAGTGCTTGTGCATCTTCCTGCATTTGTACATTAATTGTACTTTCAGCACCAACACTACGTCTAACATCTTTTTGCCCAATATAACTGAAAAGAATTGTCTGACCTGCACTTGCTGAGATGGAATAATTACCATCAAAATCAGTTTGCGTACCATTGGATGTTCCTTCTACTACGATGTTAACGCCAGGTAATGGTAGACCACTAGAGTCTGTTACCACACCTGAAATCGTTTTGTCTTGTGCAAATGTTAAATGCACAACAAACGCCAGTAAAAGCGTTAAGATTCCATTAAGTTTTGTTCTCATTTGTTAAATTATTTGAATTAGCTAGCCGCTAAAATCATAATTTCATGTTAATAATCCAAATGAATATTAATAAACTTTTAAGAATTATGGAATTATTGATATCTCATGGTAATAATATAAATTACTAAAGATTTAATTGTTTTGAGTGTCTTAACCTGAGAAATTCTAAAAAAATAATACTTCTTGTTAGTTATTTTTAAAGACACCTAAGCGGGTAACATAATTATTTTTCTTCTAATTAATCTGTTATTTTAATTGTGTACTTTTTAAAAAGCTATACCTTATTAAGTACATTAATTTTATTCGACCTTATGAGCTCGACTTTTATCCCTTTAAATAATTGTTATTTTCTCTTGAATATTACTTCTTTTAAAATTATTTAGATTGTGATTTGAATTATTACTAAATATCCCTACATTTGCAGCCCTCAAAAAGAGGGTTATTTTATTTAATAGAAAAAAATTTAATGCCAACAATTTCACAATTAGTAAGAAAAGGAAGGGTCACAATTACCAAGAAGAGTAAATCGGCCGCTTTGGATTCTTGCCCACAAAGAAGGGGAGTTTGTACGCGTGTTTACACTACTACACCAAAAAAACCGAATTCCGCAATGCGCAAAGTTGCTAGGGTTCGATTAACAAATGGTAAAGAGGTAAATGCATACATACCTGGAGAAGGGCATAACCTCCAAGAGCACTCGATAGTATTGGTAAGAGGTGGAAGGGTAAAAGATTTGCCAGGAGTTAGATATCATATCGTTCGTGGAGCGCTGGACACAGCTGGTG
>CAYTRI010000008.1:28811-31652 GCA_964440105.1 uncultured Flavobacteriaceae bacterium | reverse complement strand
GTTACTGAAATCGCAGAAACGATATCTACCAAAACCTATGTAGACGAGGTAAGTTATGATAAGCCTTTAATTTCATTATTGAATGATAATGTCAAAAAAATTAGCCTTTGGATTTTAATAGCTTGTGCTGTTTTTACGGTTATAGCTGTTCTCCTTATTAATAGTTCTATTCGCCTATCCATTTACTCTAAACGATTTATTATCAAAACCATGCAAATGGTTGGGGCTACCAAAAAGTTTATTCGTAAACCATTTATTTCAACAAATATTAAATTGGGTCTATTTGGTGCGTTAATCGCTTTAATCGCTTTAGCAGTAGTACTGTATTATGTGAATATAAATTTCCCTGAATTAAACCTTTTTCAAGATCTCACCGTTTTATTGATTTTATTTTTGAGTATTCTAGGTCTCGGGGTTTTAATATCCTATTTAAGCACCTATTTTGCAACACAACGTTTCTTGAATTTGCGAACCGACGACCTTTATTATTAAATTTGCGGTATGAGTAAAAAGAACAAAGAAGTTCAAAAGCCAAAGTCTGAGTTTATCTTTCAAAGAAAGAATTACATTTTTCTTTTTATTGGATTGGGGTTAATAGCCCTAGGTTTTATTCTAATGGCTGGCGGTGGCAGTGATGACCCAAACGTTTTTAACCCAGAAATATACAATTTTAGAAGAATTCGTTTAGCACCTACCCTAATACTTATTGGGCTTGGAATACAGATTTATGCTATCTTATTAAACCCTCACAAAAAGAAAAAATAGTTTGGAAATTATTGACGCTATTATTCTCGGAATTATTCAAGGATTAACCGAGTTTCTACCCGTATCTTCTAGTGGCCATTTAGAATTAGGCAAAGCCATTTTAGGAGATGATTCTATACCTGAAGAAAGTTTGCTATTTACCGTAGTACTACATTTTGCAACAGCTTTAAGCACCATTGTTGTTTTTAGAAAAGACGTATTGGATATATTTAAAGGTTTATTTCAGTTTAAATGGAATGAAGAAGCAAAATTTGCTTTAAAGATTATTATCTCAATGATTCCTGCGGCCATAGTTGGTTTCTTTCTAGAAGATTTTATGGAAGTATTTTTTGATGGCGCTATTATCATTGTAGGTATTATGCTTATTGTTACCGCTATCCTTCTATACTTAGCAGATATGGCAAAAACCACAAATAAAGATGTTTCTTTTAGGAGTGCTTTTGTAATTGGTTTGGCACAGGCTGTTGCCATGCTGCCCGGTATTTCTAGAAGTGGGGCTACTATTTCTACTTCCGTTTTATTAGGTATAGACAAAACTAAATCTGCACGCTTTTCCTTTTTAATGGTGGTCCCATTAATTTTTGGTAAAGTAGCTAAAGACATTTTAGGAGGAGAATTAAATTTTGAAAGTACTGAAATGGCTGCTATGGGAGCTGGATTTGCAGCTGCTTTTATCGCTGGCCTTTTTGCATGCACATGGATGATACAATTAGTTAAGAAAAGTAAATTAAGCTATTTTGCTATTTACTGTTTAGTAGTAGGTCTTATTGCCATTGCTTGGAGTGTTTGGGGATAATTCCTATTTTTCTTTTCCATGGATAAAAAAACCAAAGAAGATTTTTTAAGCGGTCAAATTCTGCTGATAGATAAGCCCCTAAACTGGACATCTTTTCAGGCTGTGAATTCCTTAAAATGGGGAATTCGAAAAAAGTTTGACCTTAAAAAAATTAAGATTGGGCATGCTGGAACGCTTGATCCATTGGCAACTGGGCTTTTAATAATTTGTACCGGAAAATTCACCAAACGCATTCCAGAACTTCAAGGGCAAACCAAAGAATATACTGGAACCATTACATTAGGGGCTACTACTCCTTCTTACGATTTAGAAACTGAAATCGACAATACCTTCCCAACTAAACATTTAACCGAAGAACTTATTAAAAATGCTACTGAAAATTTTATTGGAAAAATAGAGCAGGTTCCTCCCATTTTTTCGGCCTTGAAAAAGGGTGGAAAGCGTTTATATGAGTTTGCTCGTGAAGGTAAAACTGTTGAAATAAAATCTCGTCAAATTGAAATATTAGAGTTTGAAATTACTAATATTCAGTTGCCTGAAGTTCACTTTAGAGTAACTTGTAGCAAGGGTACATACATTCGTTCATTGGCTCATGATTTTGGGAAAACTTTGAATTCTGGCGGGCATCTTTCTTGCCTTAGAAGAACCAAAATAGGTGACTACAACGTAAATAATGCTACAAGTCCTGATAGTTTTAAGGAAAATATGCTGTAATAGTAGTCTATTAGCCTAATTTGCTTTAGCAGTCAAGATGAAATATTTTTATGAAAAATCGGTTATAGTAAGACCATGAACCTGAATAGGAAGCACTTATCATTAATAATTACCGTCTTTTCGATGGCAATTATACTATTACTGTTGTACAGTATCCGTTTAGGGGCTAAGCAGGAAGATGAGTATGTAATTGAAATGGCTTTAGCTGATGAAGATTTAGAAGAATTACTGCAAGAAGAGGAGAAAAGACTTGAAGAAATAGCTTCAAATGCAGATCCTATTAAAAGTCATATGGCTTTTAATCAAACTGCAAAGCCTAGTATTGGTAGTCCTGAACCTTTAAAGACACTTCAAGAAATTATGGAAGAGAGAGCTATAAATGAAGCTCCAAATGACATATTGACTTCAGATGCGGGTTACGCAGCCAACTTAAAAGAGCTAGCAAAGCAACGTGAAGAAAAGAAGAAAAAATTAGGAGAAAAAGATGCCGAAAAAAAAGAGTTTACAAATAATCTAGCTGAAAAACGCACCTCAATTTCTTATTCTTTAGTTGATAGAAACGCCTA
>CAYTRI010000008.1:0-28711 GCA_964440105.1 uncultured Flavobacteriaceae bacterium | reverse complement strand
TTAAACTCTGGTGTTAGCTTACCATGTTCAGCTTTGTACTCCTCAACCATTTTTGTTGCAACACTTGGTCTTGGGCCCCAATCTGCTAGCACCTCTTCACTATCATTATCTATAATTATCAATTTTGGAATTGACATGGCACTATTAGTCAAAAACTGATTCATTAGTTCCAAATTCTCATCTCTAAGTACTATCCTAAGTTCAATATTCTGGCTAAGCCCAGCAATTTTATTTATTACAGGTAAGCTTGGTGAAGCATCACCGCACCAGCTCTCCGTTAACACTAAAAAGAGTAGGCTTCTATCTAGTTGTTGAATTCTTTGTTGAATCTCAGCTGGAATCTTTAAGGTTTTATCCCAGCGTCTCATACGCCTATCATTTAGTTGAGTATATTCTATTAAAGATTTAGATTGCGTTTCTCCTGTTGTTCTACCATCTATTGCAAGTTCATGGACCTTATCTCTATAGACCTTATAAGCAGAAGATTTTGGTAAGCTCTCATTTATAATATCGATAGTACTTCTATTTTGGATTGTATTCATGATTCTATTTCTAATATTTACTTTGTAGGGATTCTTAGAAAAAACTTACTTTTTCCACTCTAAAAGAATACATTGATTTAGCTGCGGTACAACTGCATTAAAATTATTATCTGCAACTACAAATAATGATTTATTACCATTTTCAAAATTAGGCCCAAAAGCCATTCCTTCTATATTATAGAGGAGTCCATTGGTTAAATCTGACCTAATATCCTCAAAATCTAAAAGCAGGGTTTTGGTAGCTGGGCTAAAAGTTTCAGTATCCAGCGCTTCAATAGTACTTATATCTGTAGCATTAGAAGTGTCAACTTCATAAATTTTTATATTGTAGCCTCCGTCTGCATAGCCTGTGGCAAAAGAACGTTCTAAAAATAGAAACCTAGTGCTACTCATCGCAAGTATTTCTACTACACCATTAAGTTCAAAAGAAGTTCCTAGGGTAGCTGCTCTTGCAACGGGGTCTAATTTATAGGCGAATTCTTTTCCCATTATTCCTGTAGTTTTATCTATAAAAGCTACTCTAATATGAGAATTTGTATCTACCGTAGTTGGAGCAGGACCATCTTGCTTTAATGGCAATTCCATACTTACCCAATAGCCTTGGTTATCTGTACTTAGAGAAAGTCCCTCAAAAGTTCCATTTTGTCTTGGGCCACTATTTTCCGAAAAATCATTGTAACGAGAGGCTATTGTAGCTGTATC
Organism: uncultured Flavobacteriaceae bacterium; assembly: GCA_964440105.1. GTDB lineage: Bacteria > Bacteroidota > Bacteroidia > Flavobacteriales > Flavobacteriaceae > Croceitalea. Next base: position 27,467 of record CAYTRI010000008.1, on the reverse strand, counting down.
ATTAAGAACGCCTTGGGTATTAGAAAAATTTATTGATGGCGGTTGATTGCTATTAATATTACCTTCAGAAGTCCATACAATTCTATCTCCATCTATTCTAATAGCTTCAGGGTCATTAGTACCGTCATCAAAATTTACTCCTGAAGCGTTTTTTAAAGGTACTACCGAACTAAACTGAAAATCTGTAAACCCAGCATTATTAAATACGATATCTGCCGTATAAAACCTAGAAGCATTTGAATCATCACTTATTAAACACCATTTGTCATTTGAATAATCTACTCCTGATAATCCTCCGACTCGTGTTTCTTGGAAACTAACATCTGCAGGTATAATATATTCATCTACAAATACCAAGCCTGTTGTTTCGGTCCCACTAGATTCATTTTCCTCTTCTTCTTGAACTTGTTCTTGACTATTAGTATTGGCACTTACAGCCTCGGTATTACCACAAGAGTACAGTCCAAAACTGAAAAAAATGATTACTAAAAAAGTATATATTTTCATATATAAATAGTTTAATTAGAGCGAACGCTTTTTAATCATTCCTCCGCGGGTGTCATTAATTCTATGCATCACCACACCAGCTTTCGGTTAAAACCAAAAAGGTAAGTTTCTTGTCAATACTTGATATCTTTTTTTGAATATCTACTGAAATCTTTAAAGTCTTGTCCCAACGATTCATTCGTCTGTCGTTAAGCTGAGTATATTCTGCAAGAGCTTCTGTTTTTTCAGATCCTGAATTAGATTTAGAAGCTGTTAGCTCACTTACAAAGTCTATATTCTTTATAAGTCATTGCATTACTTATTGAATTTTGAATAGTTTCAGTAACAGAATTTAGTAAATTTTCCATAGTAGAATTATATCATTATTACTATCTCAAAGCTTAAGTCGTTTTGGTTTTTAAAACCTGACATTAATCATTGGTCAATAAAAACACCCCAATAAATCATTGAGGTGTTTTGATTTTTTTTGTAAAGCGTAAAGTATTTACTATTGCCCTTTGTATGGGTTAAAATCTTTTGGCAAATAATCTTGTACATTAAAATCAAGCTTTATTGGCTCAGAGATTTCTATGAATTTTATCTTAGACATATCAAAAATCATCCCTTCATAAGGATTAAAATCATTTGGCAAATACCTCAATAATTCTGTATTTGATTCAAACTCATACTCTATTTCAATAAACTCTATATTTTTAATAAAAGCTTTTTCTTGAGCTTCTTTTATTAAAACTTCATTATCATTTATACACTTAGCATTAAGCGTAGAACCAATTATACTAATAAAAAATAAACATAAAACAGTCACTTTCTTCATAACCAATTATTAAAATTATTCAACTATTAAAATTTCTTTAAAAGACAAGGCTTTAGTTCTATCTATAAAAAGTCTATTGCATTCTGTAAAAAAAGGGTTTCCATTCTTTTTACTAATAATGGCAATTTCATCTCCACTTTCCATTTGTATCATTCCCGTAACTTTAGCTTTAGTTCCCTCTAAAGGGATTAACTTATTAAGGTCTGATAGTTTTAAATTGAAAAAATCTAATGATTTATAGATGTACTGAAAGTATTTATTAGACGGTTTTCCAATTTTTACCGAAGCACCAATAACAATTTCCTTAGGCTTTACTTCCTTGTTATCATTAAACTCAGGAAACAAAACAGGCATTTCTTTTTTTCTTTTTGTAGCGTTTTTCCCCATCCTTTTAATTTTTAACAAAGATAAGGTTTGAAATTTTTATTTAATAGTTTTACATTGTTAATCAATAGTTAAACATTCTTATATAATAGTATTACTATTAATTATATCGAACGTTTTTTAATCATTCCTCCTCGGGTATCATTAATTCGATGCATAACTACAAAAGCTTTCGGGTCAATCTTAGAAATTTCAATATTAAGTTTTCTAATCTCTAATCGAGTAATAATGGTGAAAAGCACATCATGCTCTTTTCGTGTTCCATGTGTACCATAACCCCCTTTGGCCTTGTAAATGGTAATGCCACGACCCATTTTTTCAGTAATCATTTGGCGTATTTCTTCATGATCATTAGAAATAATAGTTACACCAGTATATTCCTCAATACCATCTATAACAAAATCTAGGGTTTTTGAAGCAGCCAAATAAGTGAGCATAGAATATAAAGCAGTCTCAACAGACAATAAATAGGCAGCAGCAAGAAATACAAGAATGTTAATCAAAACGACAATATCGCCAATAGTAGTACCTAGTTTTCTACTCAAAAAAATCGCTAAAACCTCAGTACCATCTAAAACACTACCTCCTCTTATAGAAAGCCCAATTCCAGCGCCCAGAAAAAATCCGCCAAAAACTGCCACTAAAAGCTTATCCTCTGTTACCTCTGGAAAATGTACAAAAGCAAGAACTAGAGAAAGACCAAGAATAGCAATCGTTGTTTTAATGGCAAATACCTTACCGATTACCCTATAGGCCATAATCATAAAAGGGATATTTACCAGTATAATCAGCACATATAATGGTAGCGAAGAAATTGTAGTAAGTAGCAATGATATTCCTGTTGCTCCACCATCAATAAAACTGTTAGGGAGTAAAAAACTCTCTAGACCAAACGCTGCAGTAAAAATGCCTAGAATGATAAAAAAAGTATCTTTAAGTAATGATTTACTGGTAAAACTGGCGCTAGTATTCAAGACAATTTAGTTTAATATTGAATTTACAAATTCTGTGGGTTAACTGCTAAGCTTTTAAAGAGATTAGCTTTTGTTTTAAAGAATTTGTTTTGCACTTCATTTTGTTTGAGTTCTGCATCAATCAATTTACTTTCCCTAGAGTTGATAAGAAATAAGGAACTTTCTCCAAAACTAAACTTTCGCTCTTCAGCTGATAATAATGTATTATAATCCGCTACTATGTTTTCTATTAAATCATTTTGTATTACATATGAATCCAGTTCACGGTAAATAGCTAATACTTTGTTTTGTATTTGAACCTCAGCATTATCGCGCTCAAACTTTGCATCTTGTAATTTAAATTTGGCTAATTTTAAATCTCCGCGTTCTTTTCTCAAGAAAAGTGGAAATCTAAAACTAAGACCTCCTTTATACTGCTGTGTTTCAAAAGAACGGATTTGTCTAGGAGTTTCAGTCAAAAAATTATATTCAACGTCTATCTTAGGTAATAGTTTATTTGCTTTTAACCTTTTGTCTACGGTAAGACCGTCTATTTTAAAGTTGAGGGATTTCAATTTTGGATGATTTTCTAAAGTAAAGCTATCTAAAGGTTTGCCCATTATTTCTAAGGTCATATCAATATCTTCTCCAATAGCTATATCTGGAATCACATTATTCTGTAACTCTACAGGAACATCATTTATCCATAGAAAATTAGAAAGCTCTAGTGATTTTTTTATCAAATTCACCTTTGCTTGTTCTAAGTTTAACGCTCTATTCTGAACTGCAATTTTAGCTTCTACAGTATCAATTGCTGCAACTTGCCCTACTAGCGCACTACTTTTAACCCCTTCTAATCTTATCTCCGCATTCTTTAAAAAATCGCTAAATACTTCTGCATTATTATATGCTTGTAACCAATCAAAATAGGCCAAAGAAGCATTATACAAAACCTCATTTACAAGTAAATCTTGATCCGCTTTGGCTTGTTCTCTAAAGAACTTTGCCTTTCTTAAAGTGGCCATACGCTCGTTAATCCAAAAACCTCGTCCCAAAGACATAGAAACGCCTGCACTATACAAACCATCTTCCGGCAAAAACTCGGCAGGATTTATAAACTGACCTTCATTCTGCTCAAAATTTCCTTTAAGCTCTATTCCATAATAGGTCGGAATTTTAAACGTAGCGTTTAACCTGTCCCAATACTCTGTTTCCTTAAACTCCTTTCTATCATAATCCACCTCTATTTTAGGGTCAAAACCACCTCTTGCCTTCATTAAGTTTGCTTGCCCGATAGAAATGGTCAATTGCGCTTGCTTCGCTATGGGATGATACTTTTTTACATAACCGAGATACTCATTGAACTTAAGAGTTAAAGAGTCTTGCTGGGCAGCTAAATTGCATCCTACAAATAGGAATAAGAGTAAAAAAAATCTATTCATTCTTATTTCTTTTTTGCTTTGGCCATATCACCATTCTCAGGCTGGTAATAGTTTGGTGGGAATCCGTTTAATTGTCGCCATAGTTCAAACCAAATAGGCACATCTTCTAAAAGTGCAATAGTATTGGCACCAGAACCTACCCTAAGGTCTTTTGGCCAAGCTTGATCTTCTTTATCTGGTGCTAGTAAAATTCTGTATTTTCCATTATCACTTATAAATGTTTCAATGGCTACTACTGTACCTCCATAAGTTCCGTAAGAAACATTGGGCCATCCACTAAATACAATTGCAGGCCAACCGTCAAACTGTATACGAACTTTTTCACCGAGATGCATTAAAGGCAAATCGATGGGTTCTACAAAGGTTTCTACTGCCATGTCATACTTTGCAGGCATTATACCAACTAACCTATCTCCTTCTTTAAATGTTTCTCCTAAACCACCTTGTATTGCTCTGTTTATATATCCACTCTGTGGAGCTTTTATGTAATACAGGTCATTACGGATAGAATAATTTGTAAACTCATTCTCCAATTTGGTTACCTGAGCTTCAGAATCAAACTGGTTTGATTGTGCGGTAAACATATCGCTCTGTGCTTTTGATATCTTATCTGTATAAGAAGCCTGAACTCTATTAATCTCTACTTCAGCATTAATAACCTCGTTCTCACTAGCTAAAAGCTTATTTTTCTGTGAGATTAATTTTGCCTGAGTTTCTTGTAATTTCAAGCGTTTTTCTTCAACATCAGTTAAAGCCTTTAAGCCTTCGGATTCTAGTTGAACAATACGGTTATACTGTCTTTCCGCAATTGAAATATTTGTTTTTGCAGCTTCCAAATCTATACTATCGCTTTGTACTTTCAATTTTGATTGCAATAGCTTGTTTTTTGCCTGCTTCAACTTTAAGGAACGCTCATTAGATAATGCACCGATTTGATTATTAAGTGCCTTAACCTTTCCTTGGTATGAGGTTACCGACATCTCTTTGGCCTTTATCTGCTGGCCAGTCCTTTGCACAAGATTTGGATCAAAATATTCATTCTTTATTTCAGAAATAAATAAAATTGTATCTCCTTTTTCTACAAAATCTCCTTCACGCACATACCATTTTTCTATCCTACCAGGAATAGGTGATTGTATGGTTTGCGGACGTTGGTCTGGAGTCAATGTGGTTAAAAAACCTTTCCCTGAGACATTCTGTGTCCAAGGTAGAAATAGAATAATAACAAAAAACATCGCAAAGATAACTAAGAAACGATTGAATTGCTTGTAGTGCTTTCTATGGGATACCCGTCTTATTGCCGCAAAATCGGACAGGTCAACTTTTTTATTTAATACAGACTTTGAAATATTCAACATTGTCCTAGAAGTTACTATTAATTTTTCCGTTTTCTATGGTCAATACACGACCGCACTTTTTAATCCAATTTTTATCATCGCTTACCACAATCAAGCCCCATGGCTGTTTAGGGTCGGTTAAAAAGTCCATGATACGATTGGTTTCATCTTCATCAAACTGATCAAGAGGGTCTCGTAAGACCAATAGTTTAGGTTTTTTAACCAAGCTCCTTGCCAAAACAATTTTTTTGGCAACAGTATATGATATTTGCTTTCCTTCAGGATAAATAACCGTATCGAGCCCGTTTTCCATTTTTCTAACAATATTTCTTAAGCCCGTTACTTCAATGGCCCACAAAACATCCTCTTCAGTAACGTTAGGGTCGTTAAAGGTGATATTTTCCATTAAGGTGCCCTCAAAAGGAGTTTCAAGTTTTAGCGACTGCCCTATTTTAGATCTAAAATGACTAAGGTTCTCCGATTTTAAACGCTCACCATTAACATAAATACTTCCTTTTGTGGGTTCTATAAGTCCAGAAATAAGATGTAAAAGTGTTGATTTGCCCGATCCGTTAGCGCCTTGTATCAATATCCTATCCTCTTTTCCAAAACTTAAGGAAACTCTATTAAGGATATTGATGTTTGTTCCTGGCACATCGTAAACTAAATCGTCCAATTCCATGCTAAAATTTTCAAGCTCAAAAAGACTCAGGTCTTCTTGATTACTTTCCACTTCTTTGTCGACTACCTGTCCCAATTTCTCTAGAGCGGTAAGAACATCATAAAAAGATTCTAAACCAACAATCAACTTTTCTACAGAGCTAATTACCAATAAAATGATAATTTCAGCCGCTACAAATTGTCCGATATTCATCTCTTGGTTCAATACCAAAAGCCCTCCTATTATAAGTAAACCGCCCGTAACCAAAATTTTGAACCCTATCATCTGTACAAATTGAAGGACCAAAATCTTAAAGTGGCTTTCACGTGCCTCTAAATAATCATTAACCAAATAATCATTTTTCTTGAGTGCATGACTGGTCTTACCGGATAATTTAAAGCTCACTATACTCCTTGCAACCTCTTGTATCCAATGGGCGACCTTATATTTTTGTTTTGATTCTTTAAGACTAGTTTCTAAACCGCGGGTTATGGTATATTTAAAAACTACGTATATAAGCAATAACAATAATATACCGTATGCAATAAAGAAGGGATGGTACAAGGATAATAATAACAATCCAAAAATAATTTGCAATAGTGCCGTTGGAAAATCAATCAGTAATTTAGATACTCCTTTTTGAATATTAAGTGTGTCAAAAAAACGATTCGCCAGTTCGGGCGGATAGTAGTTCCGTAATTCACTCATTTTTATTTTTGGAAACCGATAAGCAAACTCAAAAGAACTACGCGTAAAGATTTTTTGTTGAATGTTCTCAATAATCCTTATTTGCATCAATTGTAAAGCACCTGAGAAAGCAACCCCCAAGGTAACAAGCACTACCAGAACAATCCATGAAGTACTTACCTGCGCGCCTTGGATTAAATTAATAATTGCCTGTATTCCTAAGGGAAGGGATAAAGTTACGATTCCTGCGAAAATTGCATAGTAGAATATCTGGAAAACGTCTTTTTTATCCAGTGAGAGAAGACCTATTAGACGTTGCCAAGAGGTCATAATTGTTTTAGCCATGATTGGATTGGTTAAGTGTTTTAAAAACTAAATCCGAAATAAAGTTCCCTGGGGTTTTTTTAGTATTGCAGTTTGTTAGTGTTGGAAAATGGTCTTTTAAAAAATGTTGATGCAAGGTGCCTTCCAAAACAGTACTTGCTAAACTAGAAGGATATTCATAGCTAGGTGATACACTTTTAATCATGTCTTCTAACCTATTAACCATTCTTTTGTAAATAGTAAAATAACCTTCTTTGTTCTCCTCATCAACTTCTTTGGTAAGAAATGATTTTGAAGATTCGTTCACTACAATTTTATTGAGCAAAACTTCATTAATATGAGAAAACGCAGTATCCTCTACTATTGTCTTACCTACTATATCAATCGCTTTAGTTAGCCTCGTTTTAGGGTCTGATATACTATTGGTTGAAAAAACTAACTGATATTCTAACCAACCCCAATACCAAGAAGTTAGGTATACCAATAACTTGTGCTTATTTTCAAAATAACGATAAATAGAACTTTCATTAGAATCAATTCTACTTCCCAACTTTTTAAAGGTGAAGCTTTCAAAACCAATTTCATCTATTAATAAGATACTATGTTCTATTATTCGCTTACCTAAATCTGATGATTCAGGGTCTTTTACATAAATCTTATCATTTATGGCAATTTTTACCGTTTGCAATAGCCTTTCCATATTATTTTAAAGTTGTTGTTGAGCAAATATAATAGTATTGCTATCATATAATAATAGTTTAACTTTCTTTTAACAGCGCTATACTTTCTTTTATTGATAGTGATATTATCTTTACAGAAATTGTCAAATTATGAAATGGTCATATATTTTACTTTTTCTAACTCTACTTACAAGTAAACTTCATTCACAAGAAATTGAAGGTATAAAACGTTTTGAACACTTTACAGAAAGTAGAGGTGATTCTGATAATGATTTAATCTTAACTCTTCCAGGGCAAGAACTAGTTAGATTACAACAAAATTTAAACTCAAATTCTAGCTTAGGACCAACCTTTAATTATTTTGGAACTGTTATAGTAGTAGATCAAGTTAATGTTCTACCTAACGGGAATAAGCAATTAGTTATAAGACGTGAGGATGGACGTAATTTTTATGGTTACAAACCAACTTTAAAAGCGGTATTAGTAACTAATAATTTTGAAAAAATAGATTCTTCCGAAAATGCATTAGAATAAAATTTTCAAAAAATATAATTCCCATTTATCTAAAGTCTGTAATCTGATTTAGAGATATAGTACCTAAGTATGAATTTAAAAAAGCTTAACCCTTTTAAATCTTCAAACACTAGCAATCTTGTCCAATTAGTAGAGGGTGAGTTTACTCCAGTTGAAGCGGCCGATGTTTTACTTTCCCTTATCAATTATAAAATTAAGTTTCATTCTGTTCAAATTTTAAACCTTAAAGGAATGGAAAATGAAGCTATTAAAAAATCAGAAAAAAGAATTAGCGAACTTAAGAAAGCAAAGAAAAACGTAACGCAATTAATACTTAAAGCAAGAAAAAAGGGAGAGAAAATTGAGGTAAATAGCATAATTTCAATTACCACAAAAAATCAATAAAAATCAATAATTATTTCTCCTTCCTATATTGCGTAAACCAATCAAATTCGTGTTCTATAATCTTTTCTTTTTCTTCTTCTATATAATTTAGAAAGGTATTTGCCACAGGTGAAAACTTTTTAGAATTCATCCAAATAAGATTCCAATTAGTTTTTATTGGCAAGCCTGGCAGCTTACATATTTTTAGACTTTCATTTATTAATTCATTCTTTAGGCCAATAAGAGGCATTACAGAGTAACCAAGCCCGGCAACAATTGCTTGTTTTACAGCTTCGTTAGAAGTAAGCTCAATTTTCTTAGATACTTTTATTTTTTTTGAACTTAGATAATTCTCCATAGCCATCCTTGTAGCTGAACCGTTTTCACGGAATAGTAGTTTTGCTTTATCTAAAGATGCTAAACCTGCTTTTCCTTTTAACTCCTTTTTTGAACTACTCCCTACCAAATAGAGAATGTTTTCCATAAGTTCTACTCTGTTAACATTTAAATGTTTTGGCAATACAGATACAAGAGCAAAATCAACTTCATTATTTTCTAAATTTTTAATTACGGAAGTCTTATTGGTAACATCCATGACTAAGTCCACCCCAGGGTGCAATTCCATAAATCCAGATAAAAAATAAGGCATTACATATTTTCCAGTAGACACGACAGCAATCTTTAGCTGCCCTGCTAAATTACCCCCATACGCTGTGGTTTTATAGTTCATCACATTAACTTCTTCTAAAATACGCTCTACTGCAATAGCGATTTCCTTGCCAAATTCAGTGATGTAAAGTTTACGCCCAACAACTTCTGTAAGTGGAATTGGAAACTGATCTTGAAAGTTTTTTAATTGAATAGACACTGCCGGCTGAGTCAAATGCAATTCCTCAGAAGCCTTTGTAATACTTTGATTTTGAGATACTTTATGAAATATTCGAAGTTGATTTAAAGTATAATTCATTAATTTAATTTATGTATACTATTATAAATATAAATAATAATTAATGAATTATTTACTACAACTTTGCAAAAAAATTAAGCATTATGTTATATAAACTTCCAATTGTAGAGAAACTTACTCAGAAAAAAGAATTTACAAAATCTAAGGACGCTTTGTATCCGATTTATTATGTGGTAATGGGTTTAATATTTGGTGGTGTTCTTATTCTATCCGCCATTAATAACTTTTTATTTTTTGGGTGGCTAGCAATGTCAATGGCCATAATATATGGCTTACTAACTATTCACCTTGTCGGGGGTTTACAAACAAAAAAATATAAATCTTAAAAATTTAAAGAAATGGAAACAATGATCAAAACAAAACAGAAAATTCAATTAGTAGATGGTAGCTTTACTGCTTCAGAAGCAGGAGATGTAATCTTAGCATTATTAGATGAAAAAATAAACTTTCACAAATTACAACGTATATCTTGGTGCGAAGGTAGTTCTAAAGCCAACACTAACTATCCTGATGGCAGAATTAAAGAACTTCAAGAAGAGAAGCGTATCGCTAAGGAATTTATTTCATCTGTTAGAAACGAAGGGAAAAAGCTTCGTATCGATGGAATTCTAAATATCACTTTAGAAGAATAAATAATTGTATGGATTTACATTTGCTTATAGATAACCTAACCAATCCTGCACTGCTATTTTTCTTTCTTGGAATTATAGCAGTGCAATTAAAAAGTGATTTGGAGATTCCTCCAAATTCTTCAAAATTTATATCTCTTTACTTACTTTTTGCGATAGGCTTTAAAGGCGGTTTAGAACTTTCTCACAGCGAATTGAATATGGAAATAGTTTGGTCGCTTCTTTTTGGTATTTTTCTTGCCATAATAGTGCCTATTTACTCCTATTTTATATTACGACGAAAATTCTCTGTTGAGAATTCTGGAGCCATTGCTGCAGCTTATGGTTCTGTTAGCGCAGTAACTTTTGTAACTGCAATTTCATTCTTAGAAATGGAACAAATAGAGTTTGGCGGCCATATGGTAGCCGTAATGGCATTAATGGAAGCGCCCTCAATTATAGTGGGTGTTTTATTAATGGCGCTATTCAAAAAAGACAAACCCAAAAATGGGGAAGTAAAAAAGGTCTTTCATCATGCATTAACCAATGGCAGTGTACTGTTAATTTTAGGTAGTTTGGTAATTGGATTTTTAGCAAACGACCACCAAGCTGCTGGGATTAAACCATTTACCACCGATATCTTCAAGGGCTTTCTTGCTGTATTTCTGTTAGATATGGGAATAACAAGTGGTAAAAAACTGAAAGATTTTATTAAGAAAGGTGGCTTTGCTTTAGTATTTGCCTTAATAGTACCCATTGTAAATGGAATAGTAGTTGCCTGGTTTACCCAATTTATAACTGATGTGGAGGGCAACCGTTTTCTTTTTGCAATTTTAGCAGCTAGTGCATCATATATAGCAGTTCCAGCAGCAATGAGATTGGCAGCACCAAAAGCTAACCCTAGTTTATATCTGCCTATGGCATTAGCAATTACCTTTCCTTTTAATATAACTCTTGGCATGCCACTTTATATGTATATTGTACAAAACTTTTAGTGCAAAATGCAAAAACATAAATGTGGCTGGTGCAAAGGTGATGAATTATACGAAGCGTATCATGACTTTGAATGGGGAGTGCCTGTAAAAGATGATAAAACCTTATTCGAGTTTTTAATTTTAGAAACTTTTCAGGCTGGCTTAAGTTGGATTACTGTTCTTCGTAAACGTGAAAATTTTAGAAAGGCGTTTGACAATTTTGATTACAAAAAAATAGCAAAATACAACCAAGATAAAATTGACGAATTATTACAAGATTCAGGAATAATTCGAAATAAACTAAAAATAAAAGCTACCGTAGCTAACGCCATAGCTTTTATGAAAGTTCAAGAAGAATTTGGAAGTTTTAGTAACTATATCTGGAATTTTGTTGATGACAAACCCATTAAAAATGCATTCCAAAATTATAAAGATGCTCCAGCTAACACTCCCTTATCCGATGCAATTAGTAAAGATTTAAAAAAAAGAGGGTTTAAATTTGTAGGAAGTACTGTGGTATACGCCCAAATGCAAGCTACGGGAATGGTTAATGATCACGAAGTAAATTGTTTTCGATATAATGAAGTCTAAAACACTATTTCTAATTTTTTTTCTTGCTTGTTTTTCATATGTAACATCGCAAATTAAAAAAGAGCAGGAGATTCGAATTAATGAATCCGCATTTCCAACTAATGCAAAAAAATCTATTGCCCCTTATTTATCTGATGTAAAGCGCATTAAGTTTTATAAAGAATTTGATGTAGAAAAAGTCTCTTATGAGGCTAAATTTAAAAAAGACAGACTTAGATATAGTGTTGAATTTGATGAAAATGGAAATCTTGAAGATGTTGAGTTTATAATAACAAAAGTGGATATTCCAGATGAATCATTTGAATCTATAACCAAATACCTTGCTTTAAATTACAATAAATACCGGATTAAAAAAATTCAGCAACAATATCTTAATGCAGAAAATAATTCTAGTAATGTTTTAAAAATAGCTTTTCAAAACCTTATTCTACCAGAAATTAATTATGAATTCATTGTAGCCTCAAAAGAAGACAAAGGTTATGTAGAACATGAAATTACTTTTAATGCTGGTGGAGAACATTTATTCTCCAGGAGGTTAGTAAAACAAAAATATGACCATGTGTTGTACTAGAAATCCAAAATGGGTCTTAACAAGTATAGCTTTCATCTTTATTTACAGTGTTTTTTCGCAAGAAAACTTTACTGGATATTGGCAACCTTCAATTGCCGTTAATTATGATGTAACTGGCATCTATTCTCATAATTTTTCAATTCAAAACAGAAATTATATTTATGATAATGAAAGTGCGAATTTAGAAGTGAGACAACTAGATATTGTTCATTTTTCAAACTTTCAGTTAAAAGACAATCAAAGTTTAGCCTTTGGAGTATTATATCGTTTTAGAGAAAATTTTGATGGTGGTGCTAATGAATTACGGTTAACGCAGCAATATAACTTACAATACAAACCAAGAGTTATTAGATATGGGCACCGACTTAGAAGTGAACAACGAATTACGAGTTTACAAAATACGCATCGTTTTAGATACCGGCTTAGTTTAGATTTTCCAATGAAGGGAGAAAAACTAGATGTTGGCGAACCGTATGTTGTTTGCAATATTGAAAAATTATTAAGTGTTTCTAAAGAAAAACCGCAATACGATACCCGATTTACATTAAATTATGGATGGAAACTCTCTGAAAAAACAAAGTTTCAAATAGGTTCAGAATTTAGGCTGGAAGACTACAGTCAAAACCTTGAGCAAGTGTTATTCTTTTTAACTAGGCTAAATATCTCTTTGTAATATTCTTTGAAATTCTTCTCTAGAAATTTCTTCAGCACCCAAACTCTCTAGATGTCTTGTATAAACTTGACAGTCGATAATTTTATATGCTTGCTTCCTATATTCTTCAACCATATGTATAAAAGCGAATTTTGAAGCATTAGATACCAAGCTGAACATACTTTCTCCGCAAAAAATATAACCCAAATCAATTCCGTAAAGACCACCTACTAATTTATCATCTTCCCATACTTCATAAGAGTTTGCAAAGCCCTTTTCATGGAGTTTACAATATGCATTAATCATATTTGGGGTAATCCAAGTTCCTTCTTGTCCTTTTCTCACCAGCTTCGCACATTGCTCAATAACAGTTCTAAAGCAAGTGTTTTTTGTCAGTCGGAACTGATTACTTTTTAGCACTTTATGCATGCTTTTAGCGATTTTTAATTTCTCAGGATAGAGTACCATTCTAGGGTCTGGGCTCCACCATAGAATTAAAGCGTCTTCATTAAACCAAGGGAATATTCCACTTTGGTAAGCTAAAAGCAAACGCTCAGGTGATAAGTCGCCACCCACAGCTATGAGACCATCTTCATTTGCAGTTTCTAATGCAGGAAACTCCAATCGGTCATTTAGAAAAAATAAAGGACGATTTTTACCATTGTTTTCCAAGGGCGCAATTTTTTAATAAAGTTAGGGATTAGCTACTAGAAAATGAGTAACCCAGCAATGTAAATTATACTACCTACTAACATAAATAACAGCGTGTAAGGGAGAATTTCTTTCGCCTTTAGCTTTGTAATACCCAATAAAGGGAGTGCCCAAAAAGGTTGAAGCATATTTGTAATCTGATCTCCATAAGATAGGGCCATAACTGCCTTTGATAATGGCACATTTAGAGCTACGGCAGATTGCAAAACAAGAGGTCCTTGTACGGCCCATTGTCCGCCGCCACTTGGCACAAAAATGTTTACCAAACCAGCACTAAAAAAAGTGAAAATAGGTAGGGTTGTTTGTGTACTAACGGAAACAAAGAAATCTGAAATTTGATTAATCATACCACTGCTTCCCATAATGCCCATGATTCCAAAATACAATGGAAACTGAATCAGAATTCCAGCAACATCGCCAATTGCCTCTTCTACTGCTACCAAAAAACTTTTAAAACTACCATGAAGTATAACTGCCAAACCTAACATAAAAAAGTTGAGCATGTTAGGAGTGATATTTAGTTTTTTCACCGAAGGTAAATACTGAATTAAAAAAACACCTAGAATTAGAACGCCAAATAGGGTTGAAACCAATCTAGAATAATCCAACTTTTCAGCACCCATCAAATTTTCTTTCCCTACTGATTTGAACTGATACTTGTTTAATTCAATTTTACTTGGAATAGCTTTTTTACCTAAGGCATAGACCAATATTGAAATTGAAACTAACACTACAAAAAATATGATAAGATTTGAAGTGCTAAAAACTGTTGAAGCAGTAGAAATTGATAAGGGTAATTGCAAAATGACATCTGCACTAACTGTATTACCCAACAACTCTTGTAAATGACCTGTTTCAGAAACTTTAATTGGAGCGGAGCCACTAATGCCCCCATGCCACACCATTAATCCTACATAGCCGCAAGCGCCAATCAAAGGGTAATTAATAGGAATGTTATTCGCTTGCGCATATTCCCCAACTTTTCTTGCCAGAATAGCCCCAAAAATGAGTCCTAATCCCCAGTTAAAAAAGGAAACTAGCATCGTTGAAAAAGCTACTAAAACAGCAGCATTAGAAGTGTTCTTTACATATTTAGTGATACTAAGGATTAACCGCTCCATGGGTTTACTAAGAACAAGTACATGCCCAAGCACTAGAATAAGCATCATTTGATAGGCAAAAACCAAAAGATTGGTATTCCAAATACCGTTTTCCCAATGAGAAAAAATCGAAAACAGATGATTACTTTCAGAAGTGTTATCCGTAAAAATTAAAGCTAAGACTATAGTTAGCAGTGTCAGCAGTACTGCAATAGTAAAAGGTGAAGGCAGATACCTTCTAAATAAATTTTCTATAATTTTAGTGAAAGCCACCCTTTAGAATGGGAGGTCATCGTGGTCTTCTTCTTTAACATTATCTGCTGGCTCAAAAGCTTCCATTGGTGGCACTGGAGGTATATTTTCTCCAGAACTTTCCTCTTGTACGTTTTCTATACGCCAGCCTTGGATAGAGTTAAAATACTTAGTTTCACCTTGTGGATTTGTCCACTCTCTACCTCTAAGGTTAATACTTATTTTTACCATTTGTCCTACACTATGATTATTTAGTAAATCACATTTATCTTGAACAAATTCAACCATAATATGTTGCGGATACTGCTCTTCAGTAGTTACTACAACTTCTCTTTTTCTAAAACCGTTATTTCCATAAGTTTTAGTCTCATCTATCATTTTAATTCTTCCCTGAACTTCCATGTATATCGCTTTTGTAATAATGTTCAAAAATACATGAAAACCATCACTTTTTGAAACTTGTTTACAGAGGAACTTCCCTAAACTTTTCAACAATTCTATGGTTTTTCCGTTATCTTTAAATACAATTAAAACCATTAATGGAATTTAATCCAAAAAGGAGGACTTCGAATATCATTTTACTGATTTCAGCTTTTGTTATCGTAAGTCTTATTCTCTGGAACACCAATATTTTCTTTGAAAAGTTTAAGCAAGAAGAACGCTTAAAAATTGAAAATTGGGCTGCGGCCCAGGCTGAGTTACTAAACTCTTCTGTAGACCAAGAACTTGGGAATTTACCTGTTCAAATACTACAAAATAACGCGTCTACTCCTATGATTTTGATTAATAAGGATGGTAGCTTTAAAACACATAACATACCTGAGAATTTAGAATCTGACTCTTTAAAACTTCAAAAAAAAATTCGCCAGTTTAAAAACGAGAATGACCCAATAGCAATGTCATATAAAGGGGAAGAATTAGCAATGTTGTATTACGGTAATTCTGATGTTTTAAATAAACTTAAGTATTACCCAATTGCATTATTACTTATCATTTTTCTTTTTGCAGCATTATTATTCTTCTTCTTTAAAACAAATAAAGCTTCAGAGCAAAATAAAGTATGGGCTGGAATGGCAAAAGAAACTGCACACCAAATTGGCACACCTCTAACCTCTCTTTTGGGTTGGAATGAGTTGTTAAAATCTGAGAACATAAACCCTGATATCACCAAAGAAATTGAGAAAGATATTTCTAGATTACAAACTATTACGGAACGCTTTTCTAAAGTGGGTTCGATTCCAACTTTAGAAGTGTGCGATATTGTTGCAGAAACGGAAAAAGCCTATCAATATTTAAAGCGTAGAAGTTCTAAACTTATACATTTTTCATTTAGTTCAGATATTGAAAAATTACCTGTTTTATTAAATCCACCACTCTATAATTGGAGTATTGAAAATTTAGTAAAAAATGGAATTGATGCTATGCGAGGTAAAGGAAACATAGCCATACAAATAGAACAGCATGGCAATAATGTTCACATTATGATTTCAGATACTGGGCACGGAATAGCGAAAAGTGAGTATCAAAATATCTTTAACCCAGGAGTAACCTCTAAAAAAAGAGGTTGGGGGCTTGGTCTTTCTCTAGTTAAAAGGATTATTGAAGAGTATCATAAAGGAAAAATTAAAGTATTTTCGTCTAGTAAAGAAGGAACAATCATGCAAATTTCCCTTAAAGCAAATGTATAGTCATGGCAAAGGAAAAACAAGTTGCAATAAAAGAAGCTGAAATCACCAACAATTGTCCTGAGTGTTTTAATCAGGAGCTAAAGCTTACTTTTTATCAAAAACACAGCTATACTCATTTTTACCATAAGACAACTGGTGAGGTAACTCATGAAATTAAATGCAAAAAATGCTATTCTATTATTTATCCTGTTAACTGGACGCCAGATATAGAGCGTGTTTTTGAGTATTACAATAAATTAGTTGAGCCAGATAAAAAGACTACTAGATTTACAACGCTATTTTTTATTCTATTGCTACTTATTTTTGCACTAATAGGAACTGGTATTTACCTCTATTTAGAGGGTGTTATTTAAGCGATGTTCTAATTTTACTAGCAATTTCTTCAAATTCTTTTTGCTCTAATTTTTCTTTATGTTTGAAAGTGGCGTTTTTCATACTATGTAATGGTATTAGATGCACGTGTACATGTGGCACTTCTAAACCAATAACAGTCATTCCTACTCGTTCACAAGGTATCGCAGCCTCTATAGCCTTACCAACTTTTCTACTAAAGGCCATAAGACCTAAATATGTGGTTTCATCTAAGTCTAAAATCTTATTTACTTCTTTTTTAGGAATACAAAGCGTATGCCCGGCTGAATTAGGATTAATGTCCAAAAAAGCAAAAAAATCTTTATCCTCAGCAATTTTATAGCATGGAATCTCTCCGTTAATGATTTTAGTGAAAATGCTTGGCATTAGTATTGGTTTAAAGAATTACATGGTGAGTTAAAACTTATCATACTAGGGTGAAGAGAAAGTTTTATTTTTTGAATATAAAAAGGTCTCGACTTTACTTCGACTGCGCTCAATAAGACACGCTCAACCTTGTAACAGTATTGATTAAATCTAAATGTAAGTAATTTGATAATACTACGAACGGGTAATCTCTAAAATATCAAATTTTAAAGTTCCATTAGGTACGGTAATTTCTGCAACATCACCGACTGTTTTCCCCAATAACCCTTTTCCGATTGGGGAGTTAACAGATATTTTTCCTGTTTTTAAATCTGCCTCACTTTCTGCCACCAAAGTATACTTCATTTCCATACCATTAGTTTGGTTTTTCAACTTAACCGTCGATAATACCAAAACCTTTGATGTATCTAGCTGAGATTCATCTATAAGTCTTGCACCAGCCAAAGTCTCTTCCATTTTAGAAATCTTCATTTCTAACAAACCTTGTGCTTCTTTGGCAGCATCATACTCAGCATTCTCTGACAAATCTCCTTTATCACGAGCCTCACCAATTGCTTGTGATGCTTTTGGGCGCTCTATATCTCTTAAATAATCTAACTCTTCTCGTAATTTTTTTAATCCTTCTGGTGTGTAATAAGATACTTTACTCATATCACAATATTTTTATGCAATAGAACATTGGAGAAAATGCTACTATTTTCCCAATGTCCATAATTATTTTTAATTGAAAAATCCTCTGCTACTCCTATATTTCTATAGTTTTTTTAGCGAGGATTTAACGCAAATATACATAATTTTTAGTCATTTTTGAAGTTATTAATAGTGCAAATGAAACACCTTTTATTCTTATTAGCCTTAGTATTGTTGCTCTCTTGTGAGAAGAATGCTTCTAACCGAAACCCATTTTTACAAGAAGTGTCATTTCGGTTTGATTTAAACCTTAACTTACCTTTATACAACGGTTTAAATAATATTGGAAATCCAGTTTATGTAGGTAACACTGGGGTTGGTACAAGAGGTGCGTTTATAATGCGCACTGGCATTGATAATTTTTTAGCTTTTGAAGCTAGTTGCCCAAATCATGCTCCTAATAATTGTTCTACTATGGATATTGATGGTCAAAATGTAATTTGTTCCTGCGAAGATTTTGAGTATAGCCTTTTTACGGGAGGTCAATTAAACAGCCCAGATGACGGAAATAGGTATTATGATTTATTATTCTACCGAACAACACAAAGTGGAAATACTGTTACTATTTCTAACTAATTACAATTTTATTTTTCTATCAAAATAGTCCTTGTTAAGGATTCTTGTGTAAGAATCAAGTTCATTACTAGCCGATTTAATATAACCTGAATATAATTTTAAAGATTCCTCATCAATATTCTTTTCTTTTTCTACTACAGCTGCGATTGTCAATAAATTAGCAACTGGTTTTCTTAAAACATGTGAAATATAGAATAGGATATCTTCCAATGCATTTTCATAATCTTTTTTAAGATTAATATTTTGAAAAGTGGCGTACCAAACCATTGTACCGTCTCCTTTTTCTTCCGAAACGGCTTTACCTAGATACCATTGAATAGTTCCATTTTCACCATCCATCCTAAATTCTTGCTCCCAAATACTATTGCTTTTAAATGCTTTAGCAATACTATCTATAAAAACAGGTTTGTCTTCTTCATAAATAATATCAAATACAACCTTAGGGTCTTTTTTTAAAGCCTCTGCATTGAGTTTAGGGTGAGCATTAACAATCCCTTCGCTCACAAAAGGCATAGATATGGCTCCCATTTTATCAATCTCTATATGTACAAAAAAGCTTGGTACTTGTTGAGTGAGTTTTGTTAGATGGTTTTTATTAAGTGCAAGTTTTTCACGTTGTTCAACAAGCTCTTTTCGTTGATTCATAAAATCCATTACCTTTTTAGCCAAAAGTTTAAGCGCATTTTGTTGGCTTTTACTCATAACCCTAGGTTTTATGTCAATAACACATAGCAAGCCAAGCAAATTTCCGCCTTGGGAAATTAAAGGAGCACCTGCATAAAATCTAATTTTTGGGTCGCCAAGCACTAATGGATTGTCTTTGGTACGCTCATCATTTAAAGAATCTTCTATCAATAAAAATTCATTTGGCGCAACCAGACTATGTCTGCAGAAAGAATCTTGTCTGTTATTTTCAGTGGCTTTTAAGCCTTTTTTAGATTTAAACCAGACTCTACTCTCGTCTATCAAAGAAACAAGTGCAATTGGTGTATCTAGAATTGCCGATGCTATTTCAACAATTTCATCTAACTCTTTTTCTGGTAAGGTATCAAGGATTTTATAACTCAATAAATCCTTTAGTCTTATGGTTTCAGTCATTGACTAGTTTATTGAATCATACAGGGTTCTCGTTGTGAAGTTACAAAAGAAAATAATACAAATACGTATTTTCCTACAAAATTTAATTTTTATTGAGGATTTTATCCATTACCCAACTGGTATGGAGTCCAGATTTACCAGTTGATGGATGAAGGTTTTCGCCAAAAAGATGACTTTTCATATTGGCTACATGATATTGATGTAAGTGCTTGGGATGTTCAATATGTACTATCTCATTTATGGTATTAGAAGTAATTTCTATAGGAGCATCCAATAAAACCGAAAAACGTATTTGACCTTTAGAACCTATGATTTCTACTATATCTTTTTGTTCAAAAGCTCCAAAAACCCAACTGCCAGACCCGGTAATTCCGTTTTTATGCATCCAGCTGCCTGTTACGCAATCATAAGCTGAATATAAGCCCTGCTGATTAGTAGCAAAACCACTAGCGCTTTCAATATCACCCAGTAAAAAAGCAAACAAATCTAGCCCATGGCTTCCTACATCATCAAAATATCCAGCACTTGCAATTTTAGCGTCTGTTCGCCAATTATATTCGCTACTTAAGTCTAAGGGGCTTGCCGTCCTATTTTTTTGCCAATTGATATGTCTTACTTTACCTATATAACCTTTGTTTAACCACTCTTTTATTTTTAGAAATCGAGGTAATGACCTTCGGTAATAGGCAATAAAAAGTGGCAATTCTTTTTCTTTAAAAGCCTCATATATCGCTAAACTATCTTGATATGATGGAGCCATGGGCTTTTCAATACAGCATGGTTTCCCTGCTTTAGCTACTTTGAGCCCATAAAATTTATGGGTGTCTGGCGGAGTAGCAATATAAATTGCATCAATATTTGGGTTCTCAATTATTTCCGATGCATTATCAGTATAAAAAGGAACGCCATGTCTTTTTGCATAGTCTTTAGCTTTAGAAATATTGCGCCGCATTACGCCAGCAAGTTCAAATCCATCAGTTAAATTATATGCAGGACCACTTTTAACTTCAGTAACATCACCGCAGCCGATAATTCCCCACCTGATTGGAGTTTTTTCAAAAAAAGGTTTCAATACTTTAGTTTTTTGAATCCCTTAAAGTTAACTATTCAGATTAAAAATTAACGGTAGCTCCTAATAGAAAGTTGGTTCCTGCTTGTGGATAGTAACCTGCTCCTTCAATAGTTGTAATTGTCCCAGGATTGGAAAAATCATCATCAAAAGTGAAAAAATATCCATTAGACTCAAACTCTGCATTAAAGATATTATTCACTAGACCAGAGAAAACAATACTTTTTAAAAAGCCATTGCACTTTAACTCATATTGTAAATTTAAATCTGTTTGAGAATAGG
Organism: uncultured Flavobacteriaceae bacterium; assembly: GCA_964440105.1. GTDB lineage: Bacteria > Bacteroidota > Bacteroidia > Flavobacteriales > Flavobacteriaceae > Croceitalea. Next base: position 6,214 of record CAYTRI010000008.1, on the reverse strand, counting down.
CATCTAATACAGAACCTTCAGCGTCAATATTTCCCATATATTGCTCGCCTACAAATTTTGACAATACACCTATTTGAAATTCAGGAATTGGACTATAGGTAAACATATTACCTACAATAATATTAGGCGAATAAGCAATATTTGTATTTCCTAAGTTCTGTAATACCCCATCACGCTGGAATAAGAAGTCTTGATTCTTATTTGTGCTTAATGCAATATTTGGGCGTAAACTGAATGCTTCATTGAATTTAATATTAGCATCTATTTCTAAACCTAAACGATAGCTATCTCCAACATTTGCTCTCAATGGGGCGCCTACATCATTAAGCTCTCCTGTTAAAACCAACTGGTCTTTATAGTTCATGTAATACACATTTGTGCTTACTTGCACATCTTGAGAAACATAGCGCCAACCCAATTCCCAATCATTCAATTTTTCAGGCTTAGGGTTCCCATTTTCATAGTCGTTTCTATTTGGTTCTCTATTTGCAACAGCATAAGACAAATAAAAATTATTATTCCTATTTAAGTCATACGTTAAACCTGCTTTAGGGTTAAAAAAGTTAAACGTATCATCAACCAAACCTGTATCTTCTCCATTAGCTTGGTAACCAACAGTTCTATATTGTAAATCCCCGTATAAACTCCATTTATCATTAAGTTTATAATTCGCTTTAGTATATAAATTAAAATCGGTTTTGGTAGAATTGTCGTCATAATAGCGGTCTCTATAATCACTATTACTAGCAAAACGAGCCCAAATTACTTCTCCAAAATGATCTCCTTTATAGGTATTCCAGCCTCCGCCTACAATAAAGTCTAATTTCTCTTTTTTATAGTTGGCAGAAAAAACTGTACCATAAAAATCATTATCTAGCCACCTTCTTCTAATTAAATCTGTTGTATTTACTTCTTCTCCATCTACATTTATTGGCTCAAAGCCATAGGTGGCAAAATCATCGTCTTCTCTAAATTGCTCAAAATAACCTCTACCACGTGTATAATGCAATGCGATATTTGTATTCCAAAAATCTGAAAGTTGCTCATTCCAAAGTAATTGAAAATGGTCTTGTTTATAATTATCTACTTCATTTTCATAAAACTGAGTATTTCCATTTTCATCAGTATAAATTCCTGATGGATTAAAAGTTCTGTCAGTTGCTAATGTTGTTGCATCAATACCATACCATGATTGATATGTAATTTCATGACCGCCAAAAAGCAAAGCCTTTATTAAGGTATTATCATCTTTATATGCTCCTTGTAAAAAATATGAATCTAGCTCAGAGGATGCCCTATCAACATATCCATCAGATGTAATTCTAGACAATCTTCCAGAAATCTCAATATGGTCATTTAATAGACCGGTACTAAACTTTATATTATTTCGTAGTGTATTAAAACTGCCAAAAGATGATGAAATCTGTCCATAGGCATCCTCAGAAAAAGCATCAGTTAATAAATTTAAACTTGCACCAAAAGCGCCTGCGCCATTGGTAGATGTTCCTACACCTCTTTGCAATTGTAAACTTTCTGTCGAAGAAGCAAAGTCTGGCATATTTACCCAGAAAGTGCCCTGAGATTCTGCATCGTTATAAGGAATTCCATTAATAGTAACATTAACTCTTGTAGCATCACTTCCTCTTACTCTAATACCAGTATAACCTACTCCAGCTCCAGCATCAGAAGTTGTAACTACGGAAGGTAAAAAGTTCATTAAAATAGGAATATCTTGCCCTAGATTTCGAGGTTTAATATCCTCTTTTGTAAGGTTTGAAAATGTAACTGGCGATTCTTTGGTTACACGTACTGCAGATACAAAGACCTCATCCAGTACTACTTTTTTACCTGATAATGTATCTGTTGGTTGATTTTGAGCCCATAAGCCCATTGTAAAACCAAAAATGGCCAAGATTGTGAAAATAGTATACTTCATTCGTAAAAATATTACGAATAAAAGGGGCTATTATTCTAAGTTAAAATTGATTTTCTGTCTTATTATGGACGATTTTTCCAAAATTAGGTCAGCCATCGCGCCGGCTGGCCCCTCGCTAAAAATGTCTACAAGACATTTTCTTAACGCTCGGTCCCTTAGCAGCATTACCTGCCCAGGTTCATTGGGTGTAATCTCAGCTTTTTACAGCACCCCTTTGAGATGGGGCAAATGTAATACGCAAATAAATAGAAAACAAGAAGCTTTAAAAAAGGTTATTAATTACTAACTCAGTAATAAAAAACAGAATTGAGGTATGTTAAAATTACTTTTTCTTTTGAATCCACCTACCATAAGAATCTATATATACAGTTCTTGCAGTTCCGCTACTTAAAACCATAATTAACTTATAGGTATTCCTGTTGTTTTTATAGGCTTGGCGCAACTTAGACGTTGGGTACTGCTTTAGTATTTCCTCAACTACGGCTGGAGGTAATTCTGATGATTTAATTTTTTTATACTCATCTACTACAAGCACTTCAATATTTGTATCAATTATATTATGCTTAGCATTAGAAATGTTGAATGCTAATACTGTTATTGCGAAAAGAATAATTTTCTTCATTTTTTAACTTTTTGGAATTTATTTACGATGTAAAGCGGCAAATAGATTTTTAAAATGTGTGTTTTGGCATAATTATAACAAATAAGGCTGCCGGGGGGCAGCCTTTACAACCAATCAATACATGATTGATGGTCTTGGAATAAGCATGGTTAGTGTAACATAGCTAGCATCCTTTTTAAAATTTCTTTTTGGTTCAAAAAAAGGGCCGCATAATCAGTGCGACCCTACAACCAATCAACCAACCAAAATCCACGAGCCAAAATGGCTACAGTGGAGTGTGAATATTATTTTTACTTTCTAATTTATTCTCTTTTGTAGCAATTTTTCCATCTACAGTTGATACTTCTTCTACATTACCTACGCTATAATCTTCATTCGGGTTTTCAATTTCATTGGTATTAGCAGATGCAAGTACTAATGTTCCTATTAATGCTAATCCTAGTATCCCTGATTTAAAAATATCTTCCATTATTTATTGTCTTCATTATATAAGACACAGGCTTTTTTAAAAAGTCACATAAAAACAAAAAGCCACCTAAATGGTGGCATTTCTTATTATTTAAAAACTTGTTGTAAACTATGCTTGGTGAGAAGGTTTTAATAAGTCATTTACTGTTTTTACTGGATTAAAAGTAACTAAAGGCACTTCTACAAAAATAGTATTCCAATAGGCCATAGCACCATTCCATAGACCTGGTAATTCTAGAGCTTTTAGCTCTTTACCTTCTTTAGTCTTTCCTGTAATAAAGCCCTGTTTAGTATCTACATAATCTAAAAGGTTATACTTTTCTCCTTTATAATTTCTAATTCCGCAAACTAAGTCAACTGGGTTAAAGTGCGTAGCATTTTTTAAAATTGAAACTTGGTGCTCATTACTCATATCGATTTGGGCAGACTCAATAATTTGAAGTGATATGTTGCCATTTCCATCTTTAATCCAAAATGGACCCCCTCCTGGCTCACCTTCATTTTTAACCATTCCGCAAATTCTGATTGGTCTATTTATTTTTTCTTTTAATTCTAATATTTTTTCTATATCAGTTTTGGTCTCAAAAGCTTTTGTAAATCTTACGTTTAATTCTTCTTGAAGGTATTTAGAAATAATAGCTAGCTGTTCTGTTGATATACTTTCCGCATCTAAAAGTTTAGCATATTCAAATGCTTTTGCCTGTTTTTCTAATAATAACCCTGCTAATACCTTTTTGCTTTCTGCTACAGCGTTCAAATTTGATTCGATAACAACATTATCGATATTCTTTATAAAAATAATGTCAGCATCTTGATCATTCAAATTTTCAATTAAGGCCCCATGACCACCTGGTCTAAAAAGAATAGAGCCGTCGGAATTTCTAAAAGGCTCATTATTCATGTCTACAGCTAAAGTATCTGTAGATGGTTTTTGATTGGAATAGGAAACATTAAAATTAGTGTTTGTCGCATCTGATATTTGCGGCCCTACTTTTTTGTACTCTTCTTTAAACATAGCATCATGTTGTTCAGAAATAGTAAAATGTAAGTTTGCGCTATCTCCTGCTTTTGCATAAAGTGCGCCTTCTTTTAAATGTTCTTTAAAAGGGGTTGCAGAATTAGAATTGTAATTATGAAAAGGAAGTAATCCTTTTGGGAAAAAACCATAATTAAACCCTTCTTCTTCTAGCATTTCTTTAACAAAAGAATGCGCTACCTCATCTTTAGAATTCTCTCTTTCAGAAATCTTATTAAAAATTAAATCGTAAAACGGAAGGTTTTTCATACCATCAGTAAATTGCTTTACATCTTTATCACCAGTTCTATTAATGTAATCTGAAAGGCTTTCGGTAGATGGGTTGTATGATTCAATAAAATTGAACATTGCCTTAAACATTCTAGAAGCTGCACCAGAAGCTGGTACAAATTTTAGAAGTGATAATTTTTCGCTAAAATTCTCAAAATGTTCGATAAGTTTTTTTTCTTCATCTAAAGAAAACCTTGAAATTCCTTCATCCACGATTGCCGCTTTTTCAAGATTTACAAAAGGAATACCTTCTTTAAAAGTTTCAATTTGTGTTAAGACTTTATCTTTTGAAATTCCTTTGCTTTTTAACTGCGCTATATCCTGGTCGCTAAAATTAATCATAGGTTTTTTTAATTTTTCTATATGTTCAATAGCAATCTTTAATCGCTCTTCTTTACTTCCACTTAAAATAATAAAATTCCGATTGTATTGCTTTAAGGTATTATGAAAATATTGAAACATTTTTTTACGCTCATTAGGTTTGTCACGTAAATCATCAGCTTCCCAAGGTATATCAATATCGGTTAATAAATACAAATCATAGCTATTTGTAATGGCATACTTCTCTAAAAGCGGGTCACAATCTCCAATATAATACGCTTCTGCATAAACTTTAGTTTCCAATAAATCAGTATCACATATTAAGATATTGGTTGCCTTTTTAGACAACTCGTTTTCCATTTTAATTTGACCTTCGGCTATTGGTAATAAATCGTGAGGTTCGCAGGTTTTTCGCTCGTTATTCCATTTGTTTTGAAGGTATTCGCGTGCATATTCTGGCACCCAAACGGTATTATAATAGCGCGCTAATTGCTCTGAAAGTGTTGTTTTACCTGTTGATTCTGGACCAAAGAGTACTATTTTAACAACGTCTGAGGGCTCTTGTTTAAGTTTTTCTTCCATGCTTTATAACCATAAATGGCGATAACTGTTAAAACTGCAAAAAGGATTGAACTAAAAATAAGTCCTTTATACCAATACAAAGGAACAGTAATCAAGTCTCCTACAATCCAATATATCCAATTTTCTAACTTCTTTTTGGCCATTAACCACATTCCAACAAAAAAGATAGCAGTTGTTATGGTGTCTACATAAGCAGTCCAAGTGTCATAACGGTCAGTGAAATAATAAATTAAGAATACAAAAACTAGCGCACCAGAAAATAAAAATATAGCCCATTTTTTCTCTTTAGAAGTAGTTTTAGTGATTGGAATAAAATGTGTGTCATCCACTTTACGCGTCCATAAATACCACCCCGTAATACTCATGGCAAAATAGTATGCGTTTATTAACATATCTCCCAAAAGAGAATAGATTAAAAGAATGTACACATAGATTCCTGTGGCAATGAGGCCAGTTGGATACACTAGAATATTTTCTCGTTTAGAATACCACACGCTAAGTATTGTAAAAACAACACCTATCATTTCTAAAACAATCAAATAGGATGGTGTATCCTGGTATTGGGCAAAGAGCCAATCAAAAATGTGGCTCATAATCGCTTCTATCAGATTTCACAATTTTCATGAACAATAGCCCTTTATCCATTAATTCAAAAGCTGTTTCAATTTCAGCATTCAGCACTCGCATAACCTTACCATATTCACCATATACCTGAGTGCTTAATGGATTTTCTAGAATAGTAAGTCCTGAAGTTCTTAGATTTTTAATAAAATCTATAATATGTTTTTCAAAATCATTCTGTAAAGGTGAGAATGTAAGTTCTACTGATATATTCATTTAAGTTTGGATTTAGCACTTCGACTGCGCTCAGCGTAACAAGTTTTTAAATTTAAAATTATAACTTTCTATTTATCTTACATTGTCTTTTTCAACTTTCAACTTTCAACTTTCAACTTTCAACTTTCAACTTTCAACTTTC